>JAQXYZ010000020.1 GCA_029226935.1 Bacillota bacterium
GAGGATGAAGCTTCTAAGTATTGAGTATGTACCGGGACAGCAGATTGAGGCGCTGGGTCTGGTAAAAGGAACCATTGTGCAGACCAAGAATGTGGGCCGTGATATTATGGCCGGAATGAAGACCCTGGTGGGCGGCGAGATCGCGGGTTACACGCAGATGCTCAACGAGGCCCGCCAGATTGCCACCAAGCGTATGGTGGATGAGGCCAAGGAACTGGGGGCAGATGCCATTATCGGAATCACCTACGGAAGCTCCCAGGTGATGGCCGGTGCCGCAGAGGTTGTGGCATACGGAACCGCAGTAAAGTTCAAAAATTAACACAGTCCTTAGCCATGCGGGTATCGAACAAATACTCCAGAGAATGAAGTAATGGGACTGGTGCATAGTGGAAAAAATCCCCCACGAATGAGATTGTTCGAGGGGGATTTTTAATACATAGTTCTTATATTGTTTAGGTCACTTTTACTGAAGCGTAAATTTGGAAAGTATACTCTCTAACTCATTGACAATTTCCTCGTTCGTCTGACTGCTTGAGCTGACTATATTCATTTTATTGCTGATATTTTCTGCATTATTAGTCAAATCCGTAATGCTTGCAGTCTCTTCCTCCACTACTGCCGTAATCTGGCTGATATCGTCTTCGATCTCTGACAGTTCATGATTTAAATTTTGTGACAGTTGACTGAATTGTTCCATCTGCTCCATGAAACAAAGGGCATCTGCACTATAGTCCTCACCAGCGGTAACCATTTTTCCATAATCATCCTGTATATCATTCTGCATAAATGCAATCATATCCCTTGCGGCGTCGGATAACCCATTGACAGCATTGAGCGTAAACTGATTAATCTCCACGATAGCCTGTGCAGTGTGCGTTGTCTCTTCCGCCAGTTTACCAATCTCATCCGCCACAACTGCAAAGCCCTTTCCCCCTTCGCCTGCTCTTGCAGCTTCAATGCTGGCATTTAACGAAAGCAGCTGTGTTTGCTCCGAAATTGATAAAATGGCATCTGTCAGTTCCGCAATATGTTCAACTTTTCTCACTTCTTCAATCTGATTAGTTACTTCTTCAGCAATACGCGCTGTGAGCTCCATGGTTCGACTTTTCATTTTTAAATTTCTATCTTTTACCTGATCTGCATGCTGTCTAATACGCGACGCATTATCCAGATTCTCCTTTGCCTGATCATAAACCTTTTCTGAAAAATCCTGCGCATTGCCGGATGCCGTTGCAATTCCTGTGATTGCCTGACTGGTTTCATTCATTGCTTTAGTCATATTGGACAAGGAATTTGTAATCGTATTAAGTTCATTTACTGTCATTGAAACCTGTTCATTAATGCTTCCGTTAGCTTCCTTAAGTCGACGTTCATTGTCTTTTACTGACTGCATCATATCCCTGAGTTTTGATATAAACAGATTAAAGTTACCTGCAACTTCCCCGATCTCATCTTTACTGGATACAATAATTTCCTGCGTCAGATCTCCATCACTATTAGCCAGTTCATCCATTTTTCGATTAATTTTTTCTACATTATTTGCCATCAATCTGCCAATAATGAAAGAAATGACTACACTTATCATGATACAGATAATTTCCACCAGAATGAGCTTACGAAGCATTTTGTTAATTTGAGTATCAATATTGTCCACCGTACAATCGACACCTACAATTCCGACTACGGTATCATCCACGTAGATTGGTGCAAATCCGCTATAATAGCTGCCCCATTGGTCACTTGTAACCTTGTCATCTAAAGAAGCATTTCCGGCCAGGGCCTCTTCGATCTTATCATAAGAATCGTATTCTTCTCCAATGGCAGCACCCTCTTCTGTATCGGCATCTACAACAAACTCTACTGTCCCATCTTTCCTGTGTCGCATGGTATAAATATAGTCGATATTTTCATCAATAAGAAATGCCTGTAATTGAGTTATCACGGACTTATATTCTGCAGTATCCTCTTCCCCTTCCCTAAGCGCAGCAATAACTTCCCCATCTACAATCTCAGCTGCAGTTTGCGCTACTGCGAGAGTATTAGCACGACTTGTCTTAAGCATGTTATTCTTCATTTGATTGACACTGACAATACTGATAATGGAACTGATTAAAAATGCAGTAAACAGCGTTGCACCTGCTATTTTTGCGCTTAGTCGTTTTCCTATCCCTTGTTTTCCAAATTTCCCCATACTAACACCCTTCTCGTTTTTCAAAGATTTGTCATCTGCATAAATATTTTTTGCAGCCTTTCTTTAAGGTAACCGTTCCTTTTGATGAGACTGTAATATTTTTGGAATCTCCTTTTATAACCTTATAGGTTAATTTCGTATGTGCTTTTGCACCGAGATCAAATACGACTTTTTTGTTCTTTAAATTCTTTGCCTGATAAATTATGGTCTTTGCTGCTTTCTTGGATACACTGATCTTCTGGGCTTTTGGTTCGATATTCCATTTACAGATATATGCTACGCCACCGCCTACCGGATTTCCGCCGAAGTTACCATCATTCCAGCTTCCATCTGTGAACTGATTATAGAACATGGCATAGTCCTCGTTCGCATTTTGACCATTTGGTTCTCCCGGATGAAAATTTGTGTAGGAAGAGTCATTGCTTGCTGCCCATTTCCATACACCCTCCGTCTCGCTGTCAGAATAACCGAAATATGCAAGCTTATATCCCTTGTCCTTTACTTAATTAAACACGTAAACATTATCATAGCAGGAGAAAGACAGTCAATGGTAAAAAAGTAGGAGGATTATCTTTAGGGTTGGCAGCATCTGTGGGTGCATCGTGGCTGGCTGTTTCGCCCCGTCGACCTTAACTCTTATGGAATTCCCCGTACTTTTTATACTCTGTGCGGATATGCTGGATAGATAGATACTTAACTCCAGAAGGAAATATTTCCCGACCATAGACCTATCATATAGTTAGCAATTTTAACAAGTACCCATACAAAAAATAAGGTTGCGAGTAACATGGAAAGAGTCCAGGGGATTGAACTGCTTCTTTTCATTTGATGTTTATAAAAAAGTTCGTAGGGTGCGTCATCACTTGCATAGAGTGTCATATGAGTGCCAATGAGTGCTTCGACCTCTTCACGGCTGTTATAAGATTCATAATTTGGAATAGATTTATGGGGCGGCTCGCCGGGGTCATCGGTTCTTATAACGACAGGCCAATAATAAGGACCATAGTCGACACCATCTGAAACATCAACATCGACAATTTCCACATCTACTGCGTTGTATTTCTTCGGAGAAACCATTACCATAAAACTGCTGCAAAAAATTCCGAAAAAAGTCAATGCGTTTGCGGCTATCACGATGATAAATACAATACAAAGTATAATGGGTACCACATTGCCCATTTTTTTAGCCAGAATCACAATACCTGCAAAAATAAGGCTAACGATTCCCAGGGCAGCTGCACCCGTGAAAAAAAGTAATATATAAAGCAATAATTTCAGTAATCCTTTAAAAAATTGTTTCATTGCGATGTTCCTTTTTATAAAAATATAATTGTGATTTTTTCATTATGTTTTCCACCAGGCAGACACAATAAAATATGCAGTAAGAGCCGAAAGCAAGAGTGAACCTACGGTAAAAAGACCAAACCAGAATATCTCGGAAACAGTTTTTCCAGTGTGACGTATATCCCTTTCATAGTAAAATTCATTCGGGACTTTAGGTCTTTCGTAAAGGGTCATCGTAGTACCAACGAGGTCTTTTGCCTTTTTTTCATCAAGGAATTCTGAGTGTCTTACGATGCTTTTCGGAGGGTCTGAAACATCCGTGCGCTTTACCACAAGAAACCACATATCGGCATAGTCGGTACCCTCATGATAGTGAGTATCGACAACCCTTACGTTTACGGGACGATATTCTTTTCTGTGTATTAACATCTTAATATCACCCCAAAGCATATTTATTGATAATATGAATGCCGCCACAAAAACCAACAGCATGATCAGAAAGATAATTGTTGAAACGATTTTTCCTGTCATAATAACCTCAATAAAGTATTTTTTACATGAAAGTTCTATTAGTATAAATTGTATAGTAACATTTTGGGGACGTCTATCAGGTGAAGGTAAGGATTATGTAAAATCAAAGCAAAAATTCAAGTGTACACACGTAATTTTACCTATTTTTTACCGAGACTTGGTTGTTAATCTAAAGTGCTATTGCTATTATATGATACACGACGTAATTAACGGAGATTCAAAGGTCCAATTTTATGTTGTGAAAATATCAACGGGATGAAAAAATGCGAGGTAAAATATATGTTCAATGAGTTAACTGACGAAACAATAAGAAGCTTAATTGAATGGGAAACACGGAAATTGGATCGAGAGAGTATGTTTACATTCATCTGTTTGGGAATCGTAGGTCTTATTCTGCTGGTAGCGCTGATCTATAATATCGTAAAAAATAAGATATTGAAACGTGGCGAAGATACATCAAAAAGTATTTTTGTATATTTTATATGGGTTTTCGGCGTGGCATTTCTGTTTTTCCTGGTCGCAGACGCCATAAATACGATTTCAATGGAGAATCCCGAGGCGGATTTCTATGTCGTAGAGACAGTAGTTGAAAGTAAATACAGCCATTCTGATGGTGATTACTGGGTTAATTTTAAGGGAGTAGCGGGAAGCCTCGAGGTATGCAGTTCTGACTATTATGATCTGAGTGTTGATGACCGGGTATATGTGGTAGTTGATAAGGCATATGGTACTCTTTATGCGTGTTCGTTTTCATACAGTGGCGATAAATTAAAGGAATAATATCTCTTTACAAACGTGTCAAACTATGCTAAATTCTAACTACACTGACTGCCGTGGCATTCCTACCACAAAGAATGGGGGAATTTCATGACACATAAGAAAATCTTTAGAACAGCGTTAGCGTTGATCTGCATGGTTTCCATGCTTTTTATTCCCGATGGACATACCAATGTATATGCCGCAGGCGGCTATGAATATGTGCTTCTGACACATTATTCAAAGACTATGAAGATCGGGGATGAGTTTTATCTTGCGGCGGTGACCTCGTCGGGGAAGAAACCGAAGTTTACTTCCAGCAATTCCAAGGTGGCTTCTGTCAACACCTATGGAAAGATCACTGCCAAAAAGGCCGGAACAGCAACGATTACAGCAAAGACTGCAAATGGGGAAGCAGGCTGCAAGGTAACGGTTGAGAAGACGGTCATTACATTAAATCAGAAAAACATATCTTTGGAGAACGGATATACCGCAAGACTGACCGCGAAGACATCCACCGGACATCCGGTGACCTTCCGGTCAAGTAAAACCAGCATCGCAGCCGTCGATGAGGACGGAGTGGTTACTGCGAAAAAGCCTGGGGAAGCGGTGATCACTGTTACGGCAGACCAGACCACCGCCAAGTGCAGGGTCACGGTCAGGGAGCCTTCGGTTCGGCTGGACCGCACTGCGGTCACCCTTTACCGGAAGGAAACCGTAAAGCTTTCCGTTCAATCCACATCCAAAAGTATTCCCATATGGAAAACCAATAAGAAAAGTGTTGCCACCGTTGACAGTCATGGGACGGTTACAGCGGTGAAAAACGGCTACGCGCTTATTACCGTGACGGTGGATGGCGTCAGCAGAACCTGTGAGGTTATGGTGAAAAAGCCCACGATCCGTTTTGACAAGGAAGAGATCACACTTACCGAGGGGCAGAGCACACAGGTAAAGGCGGAGGTTTCCTCCGGAAACAGACCGGAGTACTACAGCTCCAACAGCTGTGTCGCGGCTGTGGATGAGAAGGGAATCATCACAGCAAAGGCCGCTGGGAAGGCATATATTTATGCCAAAGAAGACGGCACAAAGGAACGGATCACGGTAGTCGTCAAGGCAAAGAAGTAATAAAATCAGGAATGCCGGCAGTCAGTGAAAAGTTCGTGTTGACTAACAACACAGGCATCTGCTATAGTGTACGTAAATTAATACACTGGTTGTTAAATGCAGTGAGGGAGTAGTTCGCACAATGTGTGGTTTGTCAACAGTCCCGGTCGCAAGACCTGGCAAACCTTAAAGAATGAGACTCATGTATGCTAGGAAAGGATTTTTCAGGCATACGTGGGTCTCTTTTTATATCCACAGAGGGAACGATGCTAAGGTGTTCTGAACAGTTGCCCACAGCAGAACATAAATGAGTCGCTGCAGGAGAAAACTAAGGAGTGTTAATAAAAGAAATTGAACAAAAGGGAGAAAACAGTATGGCAGTATTTATTGAATTGTTTCTGATCGGCGTGGGCCTGTCCATGGATGCCTTTGCAGTGTCCGTCTGCAAGGGTCTTGCCATGAAGAAGGTCAACAAAAAGCAGGCAGTGATCATCGGACTGTATTTCGGTGGCTTCCAGGCATTGATGCCGCTCATCGGCTGGTTTCTGGGCGTCCGTTTTCAAAAATACATTACGTCCTTTGACCACTGGATTGCCTTCGGCCTTCTGGTATTTATCGGTGGAAAAATGATTCTGGAGGCGGTAAGGGATACAGGAGTACAGGAAATCAAGGAGAAGGATCCTCCCCTCGACCATAAGGAAATGCTTGTGCTTGCAGTTGCTACGAGCATTGATGCACTGGCGGTGGGAATCACCTTTGCATTTCTGAATACGCCAATTATCGAAGCAATCGTCATCATTGGATGTACCACGTTTCTGCTGTCGATTCTCGGTGTCGTGGTGGGGAACTTTTTTGGGACACGCTATAAGAAAAAGGCAGAGATTGCGGGAGGAATCATTCTGGTTCTGATCGGACTTAAGATTCTGCTGGAGCATCTGGGGCTGCTCCCGTTTTAAAAAAGACAGCTTGTATCATCATATTTTGAAAAATGAGTAGAAAAGGAGTAAATGATTATGACAGAATTTGTATCGAATTGTTCCATGCCGCTTGCCATTATTTTTCTGGCGGCCGGATTTTTCTTCCTGGTAAAGGGTGCGGATATCTTTGTGGAGGGAAGTTCCAGCATTGCGAAAAAGTTTCATGTGCCTTCCATTATTATCGGTTTGACAATCGTTGCAATGGGAACGTCTCTTCCGGAGGCCGCAGTGTCCGTCACCGCCTCTCTGGCCAATCAGAATACCCTGGCTGTCAGCAATGTGGTTGGTTCCAATATATTTAACCTCATGGTAGTCATTGGCATGTGTGCTGTGCTGACACCGGTTGCCGTACAGCGGGAAACCTTGAAGCGTGACTTTCCGTTTTCCGTCATCTGTGCAATTCTTCTTCTGATTCTCGGCTGGCTCGGACCGATGCAGCTGGGACATGGAGACGGAGTGATTTTACTGATCTTGTTTGCACTCTTTCTTGGATACATGATCAAGTCGGCACTTCAGGCAAACCGTGAGGGAAAGAAGTCTGGGGAAGAAGCCAAGGAGGCGGAAGACATGAAGATTATGCCTTTGCCTAAGAGCCTGCTGTTTATTGTGGTCGGAGCCGTCGGTATCATCCTTGGCGGGGATGTGGTGGTTAACAGTGCAAGCAACATTGCCACAAGGCTTGGTATGAGCGAGACACTGGTGGGTCTGACGATCGTATCCATCGGAACATCCCTTCCGGAGCTGGTCACCTCCGTGGTTGCAGCCAGAAAGCATGAAGTGGATATGGCATTGGGCAATGCCATCGGCTCAAATATTTTCAATATCCTGATGGTATTGGGAATTGCAGGAGCCATCAGCCCGATTGCCTTTCTGATGGAAAATATTATTGATATTGTTGTGCTTCTGGTGTTCAGCCTGATCGTATGGATTTTTGCGTGGACGAAGCAGAAGCTGAATAAGGGAGAGGGAGCAGTCATGCTGTTGTTATATGCCGCCTTTATGGTCTATATCTGCATTCGCTGAGCCGTTGCAGACGGGCGGTTTCCGTGCTATGATATAGGAGTGGGGGAAGAATAACTTCCGACCCTTTTATCAGTGAGTGGCAGAAGTACTTTTGTCGCTCATATCATCATATATAAGAGTATAAAAGAACGAGGAGGAAATAAGATGGGGATTGATTTTAATAAGCTGAAAAGTGATATTGTTTCTGTTGGAAAAGATGTGGGAAACAAGGTAAGCGACGTGTCTGCTGTGGCAAAACTGAAGATGGATATTCACAACAAAGAGGATTTTATCGAGAAGCAGTTTACCGAGCTGGGGCGTGCCTATTACCTGGCACACAAGGATGAGGAGGAGATTCCGGAAAAGGAATTTTTCACACCTATCGCAGAGGCAGAGGCAGATCTTGCAAAGCTGCAGGATGAACTTCTGATCATGCAGGGAGCGAGAATCTGCCCCGGCTGCGGCGCAAAGCAGCCGAAGGAGAGCAGCTTCTGCAATAACTGTGGAGCAAAGCTGGATTAGGGGGTATTTAGTATACGGCGGATAACTTCGTGGAGCTCCGGATGTTTGCGGTACTGTTTGATCAGTTCCATTTCGTCCGGGGTGATCGCGAAATCATTTTGCGTGGTGGGCGAGGCGATAAAACCATCCGACAGATGATCAATATGGTACAGTTCACAGAGGGTCAGAAGCGTTTCTGTGCGGGGCATTGCCTGATCGCTTTCCCAGCCGTACACAGTTTTTTCTGCCACGTCCATATGATACTGTTCACGAAGCTGCACCACCACATCACTGACGGTCCACCCGCGCAGCTTCCTGTACTTCTTTAAAGTTTCTCCAATCTGCCTGTTTGCCATGGTGATAATCCCTTTCTTATATAATCAAATATCTTATCTAGCCGTAAATTGATTCACAAGGAATTCTGCCGTAATAAGAAAAAACTGGAGAAATAGAGCAATGATTCTTATTTTGCAAGAAAATAGGATGCGCTCTGGTGGATAATATATGTATCGAGGAGGATGGTATTGAGCAAGAAAAGAATTATTGTGGTTCTGGTGACATTTTTTGTACTGATTTTTGCCGGGATCATATTCACACGGCCCGGAGTCTGGCATACAAGAAGTGAACGATTAAAAGATAAAAGTCCCACGCAGTATAAAATTTTTCAAAGTTCGGTGGATAAGGATCAGGACGGGGTCGATGATGAGACCGACATGCTGCAGGGGGCGCTTGGATACATAAATACAAGGCCGAAGTATAAGAGCAAATATTATAACAGCGGCTACCCGGATGATGACTATGGGGTTTGCACGGATGTGGTGGCCAAAGCCTGTCTTGCGGCAGGCTATGATCTGATGGCACTGGTTTCCACAGATATTGCGGACAATCCGGCCGCCTACGGAATTGAGAAGCCGGATCCCAATATAGATTTCCGTCGGGTGAAGAATCTGCTGATTTATTTTAAACGTAACGCGGTGGAACTGACAACGGACCTTTCGGATCACGAGGCATGGCAGGGCGGCGATATCGTGATTTTCAAGTCTCATATCGGAATCGTTTCTGACCGGCGGAATGCCCATGGAGTGCCCTATGTGATTCACCACAGCAGCCCGAAGCAGATACGCTATGAGCAGGATATTCTGGAAAAAAGGGATGATTTGGTGGGGCATTACCGGATTTCAGAGTGAGGGAATCCCTTTACAAATTGGGAAAAATCGGGTACAATGTTATAAAATTCTGTTTTGGGGAAATACTTTCCCGA
>JAQXYZ010000021.1 GCA_029226935.1 Bacillota bacterium
AATCCGGAGGTAGCTGTTATCCTCTGCCATGTTGTTCCGGAAGCGTTTGTACCTATCTCTATTGAGCCAAGGCTTACCGATGCCTTTGCGCTCAAGTCAAACGATACGCCTTCAATTTTTCTGAATTCAGCAGACCGCAAATCCAGAACTCCACCTTTTTCCTGTGGCTTAACCTTACAATCCTCTGGAACCTTCTCTCCACGAAGTGCAGCAAGAATTTGCCTGAGCATTTTAATTTTCATATCATACTCATCTGACATTTCAAACTGACCACCAGTTTTCTGGTTTTGCAATCGCTCTGCCATTTGCTGCATAGAGCGAGCTTCATTTTCCTGTCTTCTCTGCTTTGCTTCCTCCTCTTGCTGCTTTTGATACTCTACCATGGTTTCCTTGAGATTCTTTCCAGTTGCCTCAGCAGATAAAGTAAGAATTGCTCCTGCAACATCCTTCGACTTAGCCGCTTCGATTGTCATTGATTCCTTATATGTAAAGGATGTCTCATGATGAGCAGATGCCATAGCAACAGAACTATTTGTTATTTTCATATAGGACTCCTTTCCGTATGAACTGGCAAATCCGTTTACCAGTAATAGTCTGTGAAATTAGAAAATATGCTAATTTAATTGTCTACTTCTTTTATCGGTTTGTTAATCGAAATGTTTAACCCCTTTTATCCTGCTAGGGAACACTTTATCATACTTCTCTATAGCCTTAAATTTATCCCAAACTTGTAGATATATTGGGTGCACTTTGCAATACCATTGTAGTTTTACTACACATACTGCAAAAACATTTTTCGGCGTTTTGGCAAATATTTTTTCTGCGTTTTAGCAAATATTTTTTCGGCGTTTTGGCTTGCTCTTGCGTGGATTTGTTAAAGTATGCCCATTATGTTCCTTTGTATGCATCCCTATTCTTTCTGCCGAAAACGTCTGCAAATTCAATAGCTATATGAGCAAATTCCCAAATTTCAGTGAATACTTTTTGTGTGAAAAACTAACTTTTTTTGTTTATTTTAATTCTGCTTTTAATTGAAGAATCTTTGCCTCTATCTCTTTTATGATTTTCACAAACTCTTCATCCGACTTTCCTGTCGGATCATCCAGTCCCCAATTATCATTAAATGGTCTGCCGATGAACGGACATCCCACATTGCACCCCATTGAGATTGCTATATCCGGCTTGGGAATATCGGAAATTAATTTTGAATACTGTGTCTGTTCCATATCAATGTCATATAATTTCTTCATGATGCGAACAGCATCTTGATTGATTCGAGGCTTTGTTTCTGTTCCCGCCGAATAACTTTCAAAAACTTCTGAAGCCAGGTACTTTCCAAGTGCCTCTGCAATCTGACTTCGGCAGGAATTATGAACACAGATAAATGCCACCTTAGGTTTTCTCATGACACAAATTGTCCTATCGTTTTATTGGCAATAATTTTTCTACATCTGCTACCTTAAGTACCTTTCCCATAGAAACAACCTTCTCATTGACAACCAGCCCCGGCATACTCATAACACCATATCCCATGACTTTCTCCAAATCGGTAATGTATTCCACCTCTACGGACAGACCTGCATTTTTTACTGCTTCTTTTGTATTCTCGTATAGCTCATGACAGGACTTGCAACCAGAGCCAAGTACCTTGATACTTACCAAAGAATCTCCCGCATCATTACAGCAACCGTTTTTCATTTTTAATTCCTCCTAAATTAATAAATACTGAATTACATTAAAGAAATATCCAACAATAATAATTCCAATCGTACAAATTGCAATAAATACTCCTAACAACTTGGGTTTTATTGCTTTCTTTAGCATAATCATTGACGGCAGAGAAAGTGTAGTAACACCCATCATAAAGGAAAGTACAACCCCTAATCTTGCGCCTTTCGCAAGCAGAGCTTCCGCAATCGGAATACATCCAAAGATATCTGCGTACATCGGCACACCGGCAATCGTGGCAATAATCACACCAAATGGGTTGCCTGTCCCTAATACCTTTACAATCAAATCCTCCGGTATCCAATTATGAATAAATGCGCCTATGCCAACACCAATAAGCACATAGGGCGCTACTTTTTTTGCAGTCGAAACAACTTGTTCCCACGCATATTTCAGGCGATCTTTTGGGGTAAGTTCTTCCTGGGGAACGTCTATGGCTTTACCATTCCGAATAAATTCCTCTACCTGATTTTCCAAGTGCATTTTTTCAATTAAAGTTCCACCTACAACCGCAATCGCAAGACCCACAACCACATACACAATCGCTACTTTCCATCCAAAAATACTCATAAGAAGGACAAGTGAACCTAAATCCACCATCGGGGAAGATATGAGAAAGGAAAAGGTAACACCTAAAGGAAGTCCCGCACTGGTAAACCCAATAAATAATGGTATGGATGAACAGGAACAGAACGGAGTTACCGTTCCAAGAAGAGCAGCTATGATATTCGCCCATATTCCCTTAAATCTCCCCAATATTTTCCTGGTTCTCTCCGGTGGAAAATAACTTTGAATATAGGAAATCATCAAAATCAGGAAGCCAAGCAATATCATAATTTTTATCGTATCATAGATAAAAAACTGTATACTTCCACCCACCCTGTCGCTTGTATCCAATCCGGCTGCGGTAAGGGCACTGTCAATGAGTCTGTTCAGCCATTTCATTCCCAAAACTTCATTCTGGAAAAAATCCCAAATATTTTTTAACATGATAGTCTCCTTTGACATTCAAAAATTGAAATATATCAATATTATGTATCAAATATTAGCCGTGCTTATTTGCACGACTTTTAAATTTATTTCAGCTCATTCATCATTTCATCTACAATCTCTGTTGCACATCTTATCATTTCCGGACATATGGTTTTAAACAAATTCAATTCTTTTATCTTCTCCATATCCTCTGTTTTAGAAAGATCATATCCTAAAAGTTCCCGGCATACAACCGTCCCCTTTTTTTCAATAAAACGATTCATAAACTCTTCTGAAATTTGATAGGCTCTTCCCTTTTCTCCTGCATCCTTTGCATTGCAGTGACCATATTTTAATCCTAATACCATTAAAGCGCCTGAAACGGCCCCACACATTTCTCCCTTACGGGCACCGCCGCCAAACTGTGTTGCAATTTTTAATGCAAGCTCCTCGTCCAGACCTGCTTCTGTTGCAAAGGTTGTAAAAACAGCTTGCGAACAATTGAAATTATTACTAAAATATTCTTCCGCCTTATCTACATGATTCATCGTTTCCATCTCCCATCTTTGTTTTTTTCATTAACTCATTCAGATAATTCATTACATCTTCCAATCCATCTTTTGAAATAGAATAGTGCATCCACTTACCTTCTTTTCTTCCAACCACCACTCCTGAATCACATAAAATTTTCATGTGATGCGATAATGTCGGCTGAGTGATCTGCATTTCGTCCAAGAGTCTGCAAGCACACCTTTCTCCATCTTGTAATAGTTCTAAAATCTGCAACCTATTCTCATCACAGAACGCCTTGAACATAGAGGCAGTTCTTTTATTATCCATAGTCATATCACCTCACATTGATTTTTATCTATGTATTGTATAATATCGAACATATAGAAATTTGTCAATATATTATTAAAAGAAATTTCACAATTCCAGCTGCGAACCGCTGTGGAACATCTGCAATCGCTCTCCCATAATCTCTTTCATGATGTCAAATGCCTTTTGTCCTGTACAATGTCCCGTGTAAAACAGTGCCTTTGTCTTTAATAGTTCATATGCAGTCTGCCTGATATAGTCGACTTCCTCTCCCGTATAGTCACTCTTTTTTATCATGTGAAAACCGCTGATGACCATATCCGGGTATGTGCCAAATATTTCAAAGTAGCGTTCCATAATGCTCAGAATGCCATTATGTGCACACCCTGACATTAGAATACGGCTTTCCCCCTGTGTAATTACAAGACACTGTTCATGCACAAAAGTATCCTGTATATAGGACTTCCCGATTTTCTGCTTCAGTTCCAGATTACTCCATGAAGGATACCTTTTTCCGTTAATATTGGAAAACAAAAACAATTCATCATCTATGTTTATATCTTCCTGTACCTTTATAACCTGTGGTAATCTCATAATATTTTTATCAATTCCGATATACCGCTGGCTCTGTGCAGTTAAATGATAATAATCCTCTCCGGCAGATGCCCTTAGATAGATTTGAGCGTTTGGATTTTTCGCGGCAAAGGCAAGCAGCCCACCAGCATGATCATAATGTCCATGACTTAAAATAAATGTATCTATCTGCGTCAAATCCACTCCCAGCACATCAGCATTATGCAGAAACATCTCTGTAGCACCACTGTCAATTAACAGCTTATGTTTTGGGGTTTCAATATAAAAGCTCAGCCCGTGTTCATGCATACAGCAATTATCGCCCGCTGTATCCTCCACCAGATTAATAATTTGCATATTTACTCCTCCAATTCAAAATTATTTTGCTTTGTCAGATATGAACCTCGTCTGAAAATGGGTAAAAAAGAGCGCAGCAAAAGCTACGGTCTAAATAACATACTGGTCTGCTTTCTCCTGCTGCCAGCCCATCATGTCCTCCAATGTGATATGATCCACCACTCCATTAATCGCTTCATTCAGCTGTTCCCAGATTCTGACTGTCACACACCCGTCTTTGCGCTCACACTCAATACTGTCTTCGCCCACACAGCTTACCGGTGCAAGATCGCCCTCAGTAAGGCGCAGAATCATGCCCACCGTATACTCAGATGGTGCCTTCTTGAGCATATATCCGCCCTGTGCTCCGCGGATACTTCTCACAAATCCTGCTTTATTGAGCATGGCAATAATCTGCTCCAGATATTTTTCAGAAATCTGCTGCCTTCTGGCAACATCCTTAAGGCTGATGGGTTCCCCTGTATTGTAAATTGCCAGATCAAGCATCAGGCGCAATGCATACCTTCCCTTAGTTGATATTTTCATAACTACCTCTCTTTTCCATTGCTAATCTCATTCAATTCCGACTGTATATATATGAATTGTATATTTTATTAGTACAAAAGTCAAGGAATGTGTTATACTAAAACGGCAGACACTTTTATGAATGTGGAAGTCTGGATGATTATATACTCAAAGAAGAAAGAAGGATACGCAATGGAAATCAGACGTGCAAAAGAACAGGATATGGAAGGAATCAACAATCTACTGCTACAGGTTTGTCTTGTACATCATAAAGGACGCCCTGATCTCTTCAAATATGGTGCCAAAAAGTATTCTGATGAAGAATTACGGGCAATCATCCATGATGATACACGCCCTATTCTTACTGCAGTAGATGAGAACGGAACTGTTTTAGGCTATGCTTTCTGTATATTTCAACAGCATCTGAACAATAACATCCTTACCGATATCAAGACATTATATATCGATGACCTCTGTGTGGACGAGCAGCTGCGCGGGCAGCACATCGGCAGACAGCTCTATGAAGCTGTCCTCGATTACGCCAGAGCAAATGACTGCTATAATGTTACCTTGAATGTGTGGAGTTTAAACGAATCAGCTATGAAATTTTACCAATCCTGCGGTTTGAAGCCCCAGAAGGTTGGTATGGAAACCATTCTATAATTTTATCGGAATATCACGTTATAGAGAACCGGTATCAGTAGCGCAGGAAGCATATTCCCCACTTTAAATTTCTTGCCGAATGCAATGTTCACGCCCACACAGAAAATCAAAACAGATCCTACAAAGGACAAATCACTGATAATCGCCTCGCTGACGAAAGAGCCTAAAAATGCAGCTGCCAGCGTGATAGAACCCTGGTAAATGAAAATGGGTACTGCTGAAAAAACTGCCCCCAGACCATAGGTTGAGGCAAATATGATGACAATAATCATATCCAGAATTGCCTTTGCGGTAAGCATGGAATAGTCCCCACTAATGCCATCCTGAATAGAACCTACAATTGCCATTGCCCCAACACAGATAATCAGGGATACATTTACAAATCCCTCCACAAACAGATTATCATTTGAAGCTCCCACTGCCTTTTTTATCTTCTCGCCAATCACATCCATCTTCTGTTCAACATTCATCCATTCCCCGAGCAGGCAGCCAAACACCAGGGAAAAAATCAGCAGCATTGTTCCCTGGGTTTCCAGCTTTCCATCCTGAAAAACCAGCATCTTAGACAACGCGCCTGCGCCTCCGATAAAGATGGTTGCAACACCGCACGCCTGCATAAGACTGTCCTGCAGCTGTTTTTTCAAACCATTTTTTAATCCCATTCCAAGCAGTCCGCCTGCTATCACGGCTGCTGTATTAATAATCGTTCCAAGTCCTGTCATTGCTGATCCATTTCCTCCTGAATCTGCTTTTCGCAGGAACGCATGGCAAGAATAGTCTTCTCAAACAGTTCGTTCAGTTCCCATCCTAAATTTTCTGCTCCCTGTGCAATCACATCACGAGAACAGCCTGCCGCAAACTTTTTATCCTTAAACTTCTTTTTTATACTGGATACCTCCATATCCATAACACTCTTAGAAGGACGCATCAGTGCTGCAGCCCCAATTAAACCTGTAAGCTCATCCACCGCAAAGAGAACCTTTTCCATCTCATGTTCCGGCTTGACATCGCAGCAAAGGCCATAGCCATGAGAACAGATCGAATGGATCATATCCTCCGATGCGCCCCCTGCCCTCAGCAGTTCCGGTGCCTTCAAGCAGTGTTCCTGTGGGTATAATTCAAAGTCAATATCATGTAAAAGCCCGGTCAATGCCCAATAGTCTTCCTCATTGCCATAACCCAGTTCATTTGCGTACCAGCGCATAACTCCTTCCACCGTAAGCCCATGCTGAATGTGAAAAGGCTCCTTATTATATTTTTTTAGTAAAGCCAGTGCTTCTTCTCTTGTAAGTTTATTTTCCATAAGTGCTACCTCCTGTTATCGCTTGAATTATCATATCACACTCATAAAAAATAGCAAGTCCACAACCCTGCGGTTGTGGACAAAAGTACAGCATGTCAGTCTTCCGTATTCTCCTGCTGGTATCTCTTTAAACATTCATTGAACTGCATGGCACTTCTCTGGTCGTTCATCCATAGAATCACATGCACTGCCACGAAAATCAGTGCAACAGACAGCGCAAGTATTACCGAAACAAAAGGAGTAAAGATATTGCCAGAAGCAAAATTCAATCCGAAAACAAGACCTTCTATCAGCAGCAGATGCAGTCCCAGCCGAAATAGCACCTGCCTTACGCTGGGTTCCTTTTTAGATTGAGTTACCAGTCCTAAAATCACAGAGCAGAAGCCAAAAAGCGGTGGGGAAAAAAAGGCACCGTAATCCGTCTTGACCTCCGGGAAAAAGATCATTCCCAAAATCCCCTCCAAAATACAAATCAGGGTAGTGCTTACAAAAAACGCCATGATCATTTCCGACAGTCTTTTCTTAATCTTCATTCTCATTTCCTCCCATTACAATCCGCTTCATTCTGGGTGCATACTGTCTGGATATCATCAGCTTTTCCCCATTTTTCATATGTGCAAAAAATCGTCCGTTCAATGCCGGGCTGATGCTTTGAAGAAGCATTAGGTTAAGCACCACCGATTTTGAACAGCGTACGAAGTGATACTTCTCGTACAGCTTTTCTACCTCGTAAAGGCGCATCTTAATTTCGCACACCTGATCTTCTGTGTAGGCAAACACCTTTTCATCCAATGCTTCAAAATAGTACACATCAGCCAGCTTGAAACGCACCATATGCTTTTCCTGTACAAAACCGGAAAGCTCTGCGCCTTTATGGGCAATGTATGCCTGAATATCCTCAATCTCCGGCGTAACCTCCACACATTCAATCAGCACCCGTTCCTCTTCCTTTTTTAGAATTTTTCTGATACTGACTTTCATCCTTCGTCCCTCTCCTTATGTAATATCCAAAACCCGGACAGATGAATTCGTTGTTTCAAAGAATCCGCCGGACAATGCATTAATATTCCGGTCTGATATCCAAGGTTTCCTTCCCCTTTAGGTAATAATCAAACCAGTTCAAAACCACTTCATTTACGTTTTCAATACAGGTCTTTGCATCTACTTCACCAACTCCCAGCATTTTAGCCAAAACAGGAGAAATTAATGGAAGATCCGTAAAATTAAGATGCCCCGCATTGTGAAAGAGTACCAACTTATAATCTGCCGCGTGCTCACCCAGATAAAAGTTCACATACTGCCAGTCGGGAATGGTGTCTTTCACTACCTCTGTCATCTCATCCATTGCTTCAATGATTCTTACGCCATTCACATCAAGCACAGGCACAGGATAAGGCTCTTCATTATAAACCTCTATTCCGTTTTCAAACCCAACATATTCTCCAAGCATGGTTCCTTCCAGATCAATGACTGCATCAATGTCATCCCGTTCTCTTCCAAGCTGTACCGAGCAGGCGCCTCCCATGGAATGCCCAAACAATCCTATCTTTTCCGCGTCAATCAACATGAAAGGAGCTTCCTTACTGTTCTTTGCCTTGTCTAAAATAGTATCAAGAACAAAATTTTCATCTGCGACTCGAAGCTCCATCCACTGAATACTCCTTTCGTAAATTCCCCTCTCTGTTTCCGGATCATAGGTTCCGTTATTTTCCAATACACCCTTTAGATAATCCATATCCACGTAGGTTGTTTTCCCATTCACATCCTTTACATACATGGCATGATAAGGATGAGCAATGCTTGCCACCACATATCCGTTTGATGCCAGTTCTTTGCAGGTGGAATAGTTACTGTCAATCACACCAAATGCTCCGTGTGAAAACACAACCAGCGGATAACTTCCTTCCTCTTCAGGATACCAGAATTTCACCGTAAGCGCACGGTTTTCACCTGTATCTGTAAAGGTCTCTACCCGGCTTTCATCCTCCCATGTAAATTCCATTGTTTTTACTGTCAGGCTTCCTGTTATCACAGGCTCATCATAAGGCGGAAACATGACGTTTTTTAACAACATCCCCATTAGGAGGAAAACCACCAGAATAATCCCCAGTATTTTTAGCACTGTAAAGAGTTTCTCTTTTTCGCTTTTTTGCATTTTTGTATTCATTGCATATGCCTCCCTTTTCTTCATAGAGACAACATAGCATATTTTCTTTTCCACTAAAACCGCTCAGAGGATGAGTTACCCCGGGCGCGGATGAGTTACAAAAAATTCCCATCCACCGAAAAAAGTGGACAGGAATTCTTTTTGATAAATGATTTCTTCTTACTGTGCTTTCACATATTCCTCAAAATAGCCCTTGTGCTCATTCTTTGCCTGGTACAAAGCTTCGTCAGCCTGATGCAACAAAACACCGATATCGCTTTCCGGATCGTCCGTACAAACAAATCCACCAGAAGAACTTATAATGCGCTTTTGATATGCGCTTAGCTCTATCTCCTTCTCCCCCAGCATGTTCCAGAAGGTTTGAAGCAGACTGATAATTTCCTCTCTTCCATGACAATCATAGAGAAACATACAAAATTCGTCTCCTGACCTTCTTGCCGTAATACAATGCTGCGCAGGCATCTTTTCCATAATCT
>JAQXYZ010000022.1 GCA_029226935.1 Bacillota bacterium
CACCATTTAGCAGAATTTCTGCATTCTGCCCGATTACCCTGGCAGCCTTTGTTTCCGCTTCACCGCTGTCACTTCCCTTGAGAGTGCTAAAGTTGTTGATCACATCCACTGCCTTGCTGATCTTCTCATCAACATACGCAGCAGCTTCCGTATCGATTGCGTCCTTCGCAGTTCCATCCTCATTCAGATAATCTGTTTTTAATACATTTAATCTATCATTCTTTTCTGTCAGGGATGTCAGATTTGTGTCATATCCTTCTATGTAGGAAAGCTCACCTTTTGCCTTATTGAGAGCCGCATCTTTTTCTGCCTTCTCCTCCGGCGAAAGATTTTCATCCTCCAGCTCTTTCGTAAGGTTTTCGATCTCCGTATTCAATGCATTCTTACGGTCTGCTCTCTGAGTATCCTTTGTAATGTCAACTGAAGTATTCTTACCATATTCCTCATTATAAGCATCTACCAGCTTGGTCTGCTTTTCTTCAAGGCTCTTAATGGCATCCTCAAGGCTTTTCTTTTCAGCTGTGTAGGATTTCAGCAATACTGCCGCACGCTCGTCGATTGCCGCCTTTCTTTTGGCAACCGCTTCATCTGAAGTACCGTCCATATCTGCATATTTCTGGTAAGCAGCTTTGGTACTCTTATCATAAATCAAAATGCCCAGCTTGGACAAGGCACCTGTTCCATTATCATTAGATGCGGTAATCGTAAAATCCTTATCCTTTCCGGTTCCTTCAGCACCGATAAAGAGTCGCTGATTGGTAGCATCAAAGCTTGCCTTTACGCCCGCTGACTGCAGCTTGCTGACCAGACTGCTGATGGTTGTATTTTCGTCTATTTCTATATCTGTGGTCTTGCCACCTACCGTAAGCTCGAATTTGCTGCCTGCCTGTATGCCAAGTCTGTCTACCACCTTACTTCCTGAACTTAAGCTCTTATTGTCTGTTGCAGACATTTTGGCTCCGGTCAGATAGCCTGCCTTGGCAAGCTTATTAATTTCCAATGTCTGGACACTGTCCATTGCAGTATCATCGGTAATGACACTTACCAAATTGCTGTTGGAAACGTTAGTCGTCTTCTTCATAAAGGAAGACTGATACTGCATATTATTCAGGGAACCATCAAAGAGTTTACGAATCTTGCTGTTCAGTTCTTTCCATGCGTCCTGTTTCCATTGAAGCTTGGTCTGCTCTTTCGTCAAGGTGTCTACCTTGGTCTGCTTGGCAGCCACAAGTTCCTGGATGATGCTTTCTGTATCTAATCCGGACATCATTCCGGTTACACGCATTGCCATATCAGTAACCTCCTATCTTCTCTCATCAACCAGAATACCTGCAAGCTCCCATGCCTTCGCAATCATATCCAAGGTCTTTTCGGGCGGAAGTTCTTTAATCACTTCCTTGGTCTCCTTGTCTACAATCTTAATGGTAACCCGGTTGGTTTCTTCATGAATTCCAAATACTGCCTCAGAGTGAGACATATTTTTGTTCAGATTTTCCACTGCCTTCTTAATCTGCTCGGTATTGGCCTGCTGCTGTTCTCTGGCAGTACCGTTTTCAGCGTTTTCCTGTCCGTTACCCTGATCGTCTGTCTTTTCCGCAGCCGCAACCTTAACAGTGGTCTGGTCGTATACGTTATTCTGCTCCTGTGCAGCAACATCCATGTTTTCTACTGCCTGTTTTACAGGTTTTGCCTGCTGTGTTGTCTGTGCCTGATAAGTCATTGCACTGCTTAATGGTTCTATTGCCATCGTAATCACCTCCGTGTGATATAAAATAGTTTGTAAGATACATTTAAAATGAAATCTTAGAGTTTTCCTGTCTTCTTAACTATATATCGGATGATATGAAAAAAAATTTACCCGTTATCCGAGTAAATTTTTTAACGCTTCCATTCCATCCGTGCTGACGGCTTCCTGATTGGCTTCCTGGATCTGTACATAGACCTCTTTTCTGTATACCGGAACTTCCTTCGGTGCGCTGATGCCCAGCTTTACCTGTTCTCCTTTAATCTCAAGTACCGTAATTTCTATATTATTATTGATAATAAGGGCTTCATTTTTCTTTCTGGATAAAGCTAACATTTACTCACCTGCTTTCTTTGCATTCAAAATATCATAAATAGGGAATTTTACTGCATATTCCTCCCCATCCACGATTACCTGGCATGCTTTCTTTTCTGCCGCATTGATGACGATGGGACCTCTCAAATTCACGCTCATTTTGGTCAGGTCGCTGGGTACGGTAACCGTAACCATTACCAGCATCTCTTCCGGTACAAGCTCTCCTATGGGCTTTAACAATTCATCATCCACCTCAGGATTATACTCCGGCTGCACAAGCAGCGGGTCCATTACAGGCATGGCAAATGCCGGTTCCTGAAGGGATTGGAGCCAGTGGATAGAGCCCACTCCCTTTTCCTCATCATGTACCAGTGCAAAATCGGTCAGTTCAGGGAAACCGATAATCCCGGACGGGAAATGAATAATCTTATCATCTGCTATCTCAATTTCCCCAAAAACTTTCGTATTAATTCTCATAACCGCTCCTATCTGCGCATTCCCACGCGCTCATTAAATATAGTTCATCAGTGACGTCTGCATAATTTTGCCTGTTGCCATAAGAGCTGCTTCGTAAGTAAGCTCTGTACTGGTAAGCTGTACAGCCACTTCCGCAATATCCGCATCCTCATTTTCTGACTGCAGTGTCTGGAAGGTCGTCTTTTGATCCATCAGACGGTTGCTGATCAGGTCAAGTCTCTGGCTCCGGGTTCCGTTATCAGTAATTGCCACGTTAGTATCATCCAGATATCCCTGTGTTTTGGTAATTGCATTTTCAAAGATATTATGCATACTCTCACGCAGGTAATCATATGCCTTTACCGCCGCGTCATACTTTTTCTTTACATCTGCATAGGTTGCATCCTCTTCATTCAGACCTTTCAGCACTTCCTCCATGTCATTCTTAATCGCTTCCACTTCTTTCAGGTTTGCAAGCGTATTCTCCATGTCATCTACATCTCTGTCCAGATTATGGTTAAACACTTCATCAGCGGTAGTGTTAACCTGAATCTTCTGATTGTATCCCACATCATATTCAATGGTCTGTTTGGTCTTACCCTGCGTCAGATATTCCTGATTGTATTTAATCTCTATATCATCGCCGTTTTCATCCTTCGTGCCGTCTTTTCCCTTGCAGGCAAAGTAATGCTCCGGTCTTAAATCACCGTTTCTCCAGCTATCCTTGGTATAGGTAATCTGAATTTCCTTATAGGTTCCGTTATCACCCTTTGCCTTGCTTTCCAGCTCAGAGTATGCTTTGTTGCTGAATAAGATTTCTCCGGTTTCCGGAATGTAAACTGCAAGATTTTCATCGGCAGCATTGGCATCGGCAATCTTTTTATACCCATCATCCTTTGACCATGTCTGGGCAGTAATTGTTGCACTTCCTCCCGCAGCATCAGGGATGGTAATGGTCACACCGTCGGTTTTAGGTGCAGTAGGATCTGTGGTAGTCTCTCCCTTCAGGTCATCATACGCAAGACGCATCCTGTAAATACTGGTATTGCTGACGTCTCCCTCCTTTATACCGCCAAACCCCGTCTCGGTGTAATTATTCTTATTCATTCCTGCAAGTTTTCCGATATCCGTATAGCTGACGGTATCAAAATCCTTCAGGGTGTTCTGCTCAGTAATCTCATAACTGGGATACCCTGCCCCCAGTCCTTCCACCTCTTCCGTAAAGGACATGGTAGTATCTGTTCTGTAGCCCGTAAACACATATCTTCCGGCGTAATCCACATTCCCGGTTGCATAAAACTCATCTCTTAAGGATTTCATCTGCTCAACAATAATTTCCAGATCCTCTGTCGCCAAATCCTTATTTGCCCCCTTATTTACCTGTTTTCCCATGTCAGTCAGCACCTCGGTAACGGTACTGAGCGCCTTACCGGTAACTTCAAGCCAGCTGTCTGCGTCAGGTGCGTTCTTTTCATAAAACTGTTTAAGTTCCGTAACGCTGGTTCTAAGGCGCAGGGCACGGATTGCAACCACAGGGTCATCCGAAGGTCTTGTCAGTTTTTTCTGTGTGGACATCTGGGTACTTAACTTATCCTGCAGAATTTTGTTATTGTTAATGTTATACAGCGAATTGTTCTGCATAATTTTATTGGTCATTCTCATAGTCATTGTCCTCCGTTAAACACCGGTGTTTAATATCAACTGATCATAAATTTCCGTTAATGTCTGTATCATCTTAGATGCCAGTGTATAGGAATTCTGAAACTTTACCAGACTTACCGCTTCCTCATCTTCATCCACGCCCGAGATGGAGTTTCTCTGATTGGCAATGCTGGTCTGAAGTCCATTATAAGTATTATAAAAAGTATTTGCATTGCTTGCATTTAGTGCCACATCTGACAGGATCATCTCCAGCATCTGACTGGCGCTGCCGTTTCGGAAGCTGAACTTTTCCTTGCTGTTTAGGAGAGTAATCATTTCTTCTATCTTTCCGCATTCTTCCACGCCCACATCCACGCTGCTTCTGGTTCCAAGCTTTGATGCGTCCCCGAGCAGATCTGAATTAATGGTAAAATTGCCGGCTGTCAGTTCATAATATCCATCGGCATCCGTAAGATCGCCGATCCCCAGTTCTTCTCCTGTCCCCTTGGTTCCTGTAAACAAAATGCATCCTTTGTTTCCACTGGAATCAACACCCGAAGTAAATATGTCGTTTACCTTTTCTGCAAACCCGCGGATCCAGGCATTCATCTGTTCCATGTAATAAGGGATCCCCTGATATTTGATTTTGGACTCAGTTTTAATATCCTTCCCTTCCTTGTCTTTAAAGGAAGGGCATTTATCCTCGTCCATGGTAAATGTATAGGTACACTTACCCGTATTCGGATCTGTTCCGTTAAACTTCCAGCTGTCATAGTAGTAGATGGTATTTCCGATATTCATAATGCCGCCCGTATTTGAGAGCATGCATTCCTGCATATTTTTGAGGTAATCCTCTGTCACCTCAACGGTTACAGTTACCTTTCCTCCAGCCTGCGGATTTCCGTCACCATCCACTCCATCAATCTTGGTGACGATACCATTAAAGTTAGCTCCGTTATTGCCATCCCGTAATTCCACCAGTCCTTTCAGCTTACCTTCCATGGAAGCATTTACCAGACTGAATTCATTACCATTTTCCCATGTAATGCGATATAAGCCATCCACATCGGTCTGATTGACCTTCTCATCAGTATCCTTTGCCACATATTTCAAAGTATTATAGTCATTTCCATCTACCAGAGGCTGTCCGCCGGCAATTCGCACCAGATACCTGTGACCACCGGTTTCTCTCTCCGGATTATTGGTATCGTAAATAGGCATTTCAGATACCTCTACATCTACAATCTCCGACAATTCATCTATTAAAAGCTCTCTCTCGTCTCTCAGTTCATTTGCTTTCGCCCCTGAAAGTTCCACAACGTTAATCTGCTTATTCAAAGTTGCAAGCTTTTGTGAAATAGAGTTAATCTGATCAATGTTCTGTTTAATTTCAAGGTTAATATCCTTCTGCAGCTCCTGAAGATTTCCATACATATTGTTAAAGTAATCTGTAAGGGACTTGGCTGCTGCAATAAATTCAGCCTTGGAGTTATCACTGCTGGCATTGGTGGTTACTGATTGCAGTGCAGAACTCATCTTATTAAAAACCGTTTTAAAACCACTAACACCGTCGTCATTAAAGTAATCTTCAATGGTTCTGGTATAATACTGTTTTACTGTATATTCTCCGTATTTGCTCTGATTGTTCCAATATTTTACGTCATAAAAGCTGTCTCTGATTCTCTCAATGGCAATGGTATCCACACCGGCGCCGGCGCATCCATAGGTGGTAAAGGTTCTAAGCGCATTATTTGCCTGCTGGGTTACCTCCTGACGGCTATAGCCTTTGGTCTGTGCATTGGATATATTATTGGCGGTGGTGTTCAATGCCGCATTAGAGGCACGAAGACCCGAACCCGCAATATATAAACCGAAAAATTGTGACGGCATTTACTTCACTCCCTTCCTATCTTCCAAGTGTGCTGATAATATGCTCCAAAAGCTCGCTGATTACGTTAATATATCGGCTGGATGCATTGTATGCATTCTGGAACATGATCATATTGCTTAATTCCTCATCTGAGGACACACCCAAAATCTGTTCTCTTGCTGCTGCCGTATTGTCCACCGTCATCTGCTGGGTTTCGCTGATTCCCCGAAGAACTGAACCGGTATTTGCCACTTGTGACACCAGATTGTTGTAAAAGTTAATAAAATTAGTGGTGGTCTTCACATTAGGGTTTAAGGTATGTTCTTCCTTTGTAAAAAGCTCCTTTAACGCATCTGCCGTTATCTGGTCTATCGTACCGTCATCCTTCTTAAAGCCCAGAAGGGAAGGTGCCTGTTTAATCTCGCCATTAATAATCAGGTTTTCAATGGTAAAAGCTTTCTTATCAGTGCTTCCATTCATGGTGTTAAAGATGGTGTATGCATTTCCATCAGAATCCTTCATATAAGAACTGTTTGGTTCTGAATCGGCAGCTGTCTTTAAAACCTCATTAATGGAAGTCGTAATCCTGTTTACCAGCCTGTCAAATTCTGCCTGGACATTCATCATGATTGACTGCGAAACTTCTCTGTTATATTTGGTTTCATCCTCTAAATCTGTGTGTGTGCCGCGTTTGTTTCCTCTTGCAAACATCATAGACTTTAAGGAGCCGATATCAGTATTTGTATCTGTGGAAATGGTCTGTGTCATATCAAAAACTTCGGCACCTGTAATATCAATGTTGGTGATGCCATTTACTGTATTTGATTTCGCAAGCTGTTTCCAATAAGGTGTATAAAATCCTGTGATTTCATCCTGATCCAAAGCAATTTCATTAATGGAATCTGCTTTGACATAATCCATTCCCTCCAATTTAATGAGGATATTGCCATCCACATCTTCCCTGCAATCAATATTACCCATCTTGGAAAGCTCATCTATCAGACGGTTTCTTTCATCTCTTAAATCATTTGCTCTTTCCGTCTTTCCGGACTCAACCTTCAGAATTTCCATATTCAGTTCCATGATACGTTGTGCATAATCGTTCATGGTATCTACCTGAGTTTTAATTTTATAATTCAGGTTATCCTGATATTCACACAGTCCTGTATATACTGCCTTGGATCGTGTCAGGAATTCACTGCATCGCTGCACGAAAACGCCTTGATTGACCGAGTTTCCCGGATCCTTTGTAAGCTCCTGAACTGAACTCCAAAGGTTTTCAATGGCTTCCTCAAAAGCTTCCCCTTCCAGTTCCTGAAAGAGATTTTCAATCTCCTCCACAGCAGAAGTAGAAGCGTCATAAAATGCGCCTCTTCCTGCCTCACGGCGATAGGTTTTGTCAAGGAAATAGTCTCTGACCTGTTTTACCTGAATATAGCTGACACCAAGACCAGTCTGCTGATAGGAAATTGCAGACCCACTGGTAGAAATGGTATTATAAAAACGGGTACCAAGCTGCACCTGCTGCCTGGTATACCCCGTAGTATCAATATTGGACATATTATGTGCAGTAGTATTAAGTGCGTTCTGACCTGTCTGCAGTCCGCTTGCACCGATGTATAAGCTTCCCATCAAAGACATAATATCACCTCATTGCATTTAAAAGGATTATTGTTTGGCATCAAAGCCGCCTCCGCCCACACCCATATGTTCTCCGGTATTATAGGCTCCTCGATTATAATTGGCGGTTTCCGGCGCTGTTTTCATCGCCTGCAGCATGTTCATGTCAAACTCTACCATTTCCAGAGCATTCTGAATCAAAATCCTGTTTTGTCCGTTTACCCTCTTCACCTCATGAACGGCAGCCTTCAGCCTGTCATGTACTACAGCCAGTTTCTGCTGCTCTGCGGGTCTTGTCTTCAACATATCGATCAGATCCGCAAGCATCAGATTGTTAACATCCTTGTTAATTACATTGGCGATATCAGTAAATACTTCCTGTCTTTTTTGCTCCAGGTGATTAATTCTACTGACAACTTTTTGTTCCTCATCCGTGATTATGGCTAATTCGTCCAACTTACCGGCTACAATAACCGGTGTTTTCTTCATGGATAATCCCAGCAAGTTTTCATATTCCTGACTTTCCATATCTAATACTTCTATTAGATTTTCCATCAAACTTGCCACCGGGATTACCTCATTTCTTCGTATTTCTGAAACAGCTTATCTGCAAAGCTGTCTGCACTTACCTCGTAAGTGCCGGCCTGAATCTGGGCCTTAATCGGAGCAGTCACATCTTCCCTGATATCGCTGCTTCCTGCCACAGCCTGTTTTGCAATCTGAATGTCCTTTCCGATACTGGAAATCTGTAACTGATCAGAAAAGCTTACATTGCTCTTAGACTGGGGCTTTGCTGCCTTCTTCGTATTGTACAGCTGCTGAACCTGTGTATAAGCTTCTATACGCATGGAACTCCTCCTTCCGTGGATTTTCCTATTGTGCCTTGTTATTTTTGTTCACTATTTGTATCGGATAATTTCAGCAGGACTTTAGTCTATTTTTAATTTTTTCATATGTATTTTGCCCTGAAAATCAAAAAAGGCGTCCCACATCTGCTGATGTGGGGCGCCATATTCCGGTTCACTGATATTTATTTGTCAAATTCCGGTTTCATATCAAGTCCTCTGTTCTGATCGCCCTGAGGATTTGCACCAAACACATAGTCATTACCGGGCAGGATTGCGTTTAAGATAATACCTGCAAGCGCTGCAATAGCAAGTCCTGTAAGCGTAATGGAAGTGCCTCCTATTGTAAAGGTAAGTCCACTGCTGAAGCCCAGACCGCTTACCAGAATAACTGCTGCAATAATCAGGTTTCTGGATTTTGTAAAGTCTACCTTGTTCTCCACCACGTTTCTTACACCGATTGCAGAAATCATACCATAAAGCATAAAGCTTACACCACCGATGATTGCAGATGGAATAGAGCCGATTACTTCTGCCATCTTGGGGATGAAGCTGAGTACCACGGCATAGACTGCAGCCAGACGGATAACCTTAGGATCATAAACCTTGCTAAGCTCTAATACACCGGTATTTTCGCCGTAGGTTGTATTGGCAGGACCACCAATCAATGCAGAGAAAGCGGTTGCAAGACCGTCACCTACCAGTGTTCTGTGAAGACCGGGCTCCTCAAGATAGTTTTCCCCAACTGTTGCAGAGATAGCTGACATATCGCCGATATGCTCCATCATAGTCGCAAGTGCAATAGGCGCCATTACCAGAATTGCGGTAATGTCAAACTTGCAGAACTGGAAAGGAGGTAATCCGACCCAGTTTGCAGCCTGTACGCCTGCAAAGTTTAAAATAGCGCTGCCGTCAGGATTTGTCACACCAAACGCATTCAGGACAAGTGCCACTACATAGGAGATTACCACTCCAAGCAAAATGGGGATAATCTTGAACATTCCCTTTCCCCAGATGTTAAAAATGATAATGGTTCCCAGCGCAATAATTGCAAGCAGCCAGTTGGTTGATGCATTGGAAACTGCGGAGGGTGCCAGTGAAAGTCCGATACAGATAATGATAGGACCTGTCACAACCGGAGGAAGGAAACGCATAACCTTCTTGACACCGATTAACTTAATTACAAGTGCCAGCACCAGATACAAAAGACCTGCCACTACGATACCGCCGCATGCATAGGGAAGCTTTTCTCCCATGGTCATCTCTGCAAAAATTCCTGTGTCCAGATTTGCTACCGTCTGGAAACCGCCTAAGAATGCAAAAGAAGAACCTAAGAATGCAGGTACCTTTAACTTAGAGCAAAGATGGAAAAATAAGGTTCCAAGTCCTGCACAGATTAAGGTTACCTGAATCGAAAGTCCTTCTCCTTCAAAGTAAACATTAACTAAAATAGGTACTAAAATTGTTGCGCCAAACATGGCGAACATGTGTTGTAATCCGAGAAGCAGCATCTTGGGAATTCCAAGAGTTCTGGCATCGCGAATTGCTTCCTGCTGATGATTCATCAACTTCTCCTCCTCATTTCTATTCTTTCGTTTTAACCACTGTAAAAAAGTATAATAATTCTTATCTGTGATTACAAGTAAAAAAGTAAAATTTGCGTAAATTTTTTTATAAATAGAAGGCTTGTGTGGTTGACTTCATGGTAAAGTTGCACTAAAATTTTACATAGTATGATAAATAATGACGCAAGGAGGATTTACCATGGAACAATTAGCCAACATGGATAATGTATTTATACTGGATCATCCTTTGATTCAGCACAAAATTTCCCGTCTTCGCGACGAGAATACCGGAACCAATGAGTTCCGTAAACTAATCGAGGAGATTGCCATGCTCATGGGGTATGAAGCCTTGCGTGATCTTCCTACCGAAGAAGTCGAAATCAAAACTCCTATTGAAACCTGTATGACTCCCGTGATTGCCGGTAAAAAAATGGCAATTGTTCCCATTCTTCGCGCAGGATTGGGAATGGTAAGCGGCATTCTTGCCCTTGTTCCTTCTGCCAAGGTGGGACACATCGGCTTATACAGAGATCCCGTAACTCATGAGCCTCACGAGTATTATTGTAAGCTTCCTGAACCTATCGACCAGCGAACCATTGTGGTTTTGGACCCTATGCTGGCTACCGGCGGTTCCGGAGCGGAAGCAGTTGACTTTATCAAGCAGCACGGAGGCAGGAATATTAAGTTCATGTGCATTATCGCTGCACCCGAAGGACTGAAAAAGCTGCGCGAAGCACATCCCGATATCCAGATTTATGTAGGACATCTTGACAGATGCCTGAATGAAAACGCTTATATCTGTCCCGGTCTTGGAGATGCCGGAGACCGTATCTTTGGAACCAAATAAACTCCTCTTTATAAGGTATCAGTTAAAATCTATGCCACGAAGCGAAGAAAGCTGCAGACAGATTTTCATCCCTGCCTGCAGCTTTTATTATGCATATTTATCAGTTTCCCGCACTTTCATATACCCTTGTTCCCAATGTAAATACCCCGTAAGCTATTATAAAGAACACTGCGGCAATCAGACATTCTGTTCCTACTGTAGCAAATGCCCCAACCTCAGGTTTCAGGAAATAGCTTGCAGGCAGGTATGCCACAAATGCAAAAGGAATTATCCATGTAATGATAAAGCGCATTCCTTTTGCATAGATTTCTGAAGGATACTTGGCAAAATCAGCCAACTGATATGCCGTGTATAGCACCGGACCACTGATTTTAATCCAAAAAGCAAAGGATGCAAACAACAGCTTAATGGATGTATAAATCACGGTTCCTGCCAATACAGAAACCACAAACATCAGTATATGGGGTGCATCCACAATCAATATTCCCCTGTTTAGGGACATTACAATCAGAATGGTTCCTACCAGCAGTTCTCCCAGCGCATCCGGCTGAAGCTTTTCAAAAATCACCTGTAAAAACAAATTCATAGGCCGCAACATATAGCGGTCAAATTTTCCGTTTACCACCAGACGCCATGCTACCAGCCAGATATTGTCTGTAAACAGATGATCGATTCCGCGGGGAATCTGGGCAAATCCATAAATAAAGATCAACTGTTCCAGACTCCAGTCCGCCAGCACCGGTATCTGCTCAAATACCAGATACAAAAAGGCAATCCCTGTAATCTGTGTAAAAAAGAAACCCATCAGACCAATCAGGAAATCCGCCTTTGACTGCACCAGAGATTTAAAGAACTGGGCTACAAACACTTTATATAATCTTGCATATCTTTTTAATGTTTTCATGATTCCTCCCTGCTATACCGCTTTAACCGCCCAGCACGATCAGACGTCTTGTAATCCTGCCCCAGAGAAAGCTCCCCAATCCGTACAGAACTACAATCCAGACCAGCTGCCTTCCCAGCACAAATGCAAGCTCCATTCCGCTGTATTTCCCCAGATACACCATTACAGGTGCATAGATCATAGAGGAAAAAGGCAGAAATTCCAGAATTTGCTGCGCAGCCTCCGGAAAAAAGCTGACAGGGATCAACTGCCCGCTCAGGAAACCAAGGATTGCTTCCTTGGCCATATTCATACCAAACATATAAGTAGTCACAAAGGCTACCATACCAAAGCAGAACTCAAAAAGAGTAAAGATAAAAAAGCTCATAATCATACTTACTATGTAAAGCAGCAGGTTTCTTATGGGTGTAATCCCCAGTCCAAGAACTGTCACTTTATAGATTTCCATCCCGACCCACACAAATACCGCGGGAGCCAGAAAACGGTACAATGACTCACCCATTGCTTTGGAAATGAGGCTCATCCGGTAATCAATGGGCTTAATCAGCGTCATTGAAACGGTTCCTTCCATCACATCATCCGAAATTTCATCAGAAATATCAATTTTGACCAGCGATGAGGTTACATAGGTCATAAAAACATAGACTACCATCTCTGCCTGAGTAAAACCACCCAGCACACTGCCCGTTGCACTTCCGTAAATTGCCATCCACAGATAATAGGAAATAAACGGTCCAAAAAGGCTGCATAAAATGAACAAATAAAAACTACCCTTATACGCCAGATTACGTTTAAACTGGTTTTCCAAAAAGGGCATATATACTTTCAGTTTCCGTTTCATATTTCCCCCTACGCCCTGTGCTGGTAAATTGCTTTTACAATTTCTGCCAGCTCTGTTTCATAGATTTTGACATCTTTTACCTGAGTATGCTGCATCATCTGTCCGATTACTTCAGACACCTGTACTTTATTTTTATCAAAGGATACCGTAACTGTACTGTTCTCTGTATCCGCCCATATTTCATAATCCTCCTTTGAAACAGACAGATACTCGTCAAGCGGCATATTCTCCGTCTGCACAGGATCCGGCACTTCCATTACCACCTTGCGCTTGGTTCCATACCGTTCTTTCAGTTCCTCCAGTGATCCATCATAAATCAGCTTTCCCTGGTCAATGATAAGAATGCGGCTGCATAATTCCTCTATGTCCTCAATGTCATGGGTGGTAAGCACAACGGTGGTTTGATATTTTTCGTTTATTTCCCTTATGGCTGCCCTGATATTATCCTTTACCACCAGATCAAGACCAATAGTAGGTTCATCCAGATACAAAACCGGTGGATTATGCAAAAGGGCTGCTCCCAAATCTGCGCGCATTCGCTGTCCTAAAGACAAATTCCGCACCGGCTGGGAAAAGAACTCATCAAGCCCCAGCACACGGTTCAAAAACTCCATGCGCTCCCTGTATGCTTCATCGCTCACATCATAAATCTCTTTCAAAATCGTAAAAGACTCGCTCAAAGGCAAGTCCCACCACAGCTGTGTCCGCTGTCCGAACACAACCCCAATATTTTTCGCATTCTTCTTGCGATTTTTGTACGGTTCTATACCGTTTACCCTGCAGGTGCCTTTGGTGGGCACCAATATGCCTGTCATCATTTTGATTGTGGTTGATTTTCCTGCGCCGTTACTGCCGATATAGCCCACAATCTCTCCCTTTCCAATCTGAAAAGAGATGTCATCCACAGCTACTTTTCTGGTTTTTTCCCTGGAAACCAGACCTTTAAGGGCTCCCTTTAACCCCGGATACTTTTTGGCAGATACAAATTCTTTACTTACATGATTTACCTCTATCAAACTTTCCCCTCCTCCGCACTTTTACAGCAGCATGCCTTCTTACAGCCGTATTGCTCATCCTGTCTCTTTAAAAAGCAATGTCTTGCAAAAAGTGGCATTAACATCATTACATGACTTGCAAATGTTTTCAAGAATTTTTTATTGTTCAGGGATAAAGAGTAATGGCGGTCTGCCTAAGAATGTCTTTGCCGCTGCTATAACAGCTTTCGGGATTTTGGGAAACAGGCATTACAAATATCTATAAGCTGCCCTTCTGGCAAACTTGAAGCCAATCACATGTAAAGATGCGACGCACCATAGGAAAAATTTTGTGAAAAATCAAAAAATTCATTTCAGAAAATGTACACACCAGTTTCAGTGTCCGAAGCGAAGCAAGTTTCTGAAACTGGCGTGTTAATATCATTTCTGAAATGGATTTTTTAGATTTTTCCAAAATTTTTTATTGGTGCTAGCACTTTACACGTGATTGGCTTCTTCAAACATGCCATCCGGGCAGCAATATTTTTGTAATGCCTGTTTCTACAAATCCATCGAAAGACTGTCAAAAGCAGCGGCAAAGACATTCTTAGGCAGACCGCCATTACTTTAAATACTAAACAATTACAAAAAGGTGCTTATGCGACATTACCTCCATGCCCATGCACCTTACATGCCCTTTCATATTCCATCAGCTTCTGACGTTCATCAGGGCTCAGATTTCTCGGCACTTCTATTTGAATGACAATATATTCATCTCCTCTGTGGGCAGGATTTTTCATTGAAGGAATACCTTTATTTTTCAGTCGGATTTTACTTCCTGATTGCGTTCCGGGAGCAATCTTGCAGGATACCTTGCCCGTCAGGGTGGGAACAATTGCTTCGCCGCCCAGCACAGCAGTCGTATAGGGAATATTTACAGTCACATAAACGTCATTTCCCTTTCTTTCATATCCCGCCTTAGGCGTAATATGAACCTTGAGCATCAGGTCGCCAAAAGCCCCACCGTTGATACCGGATGCGCCCTTTCCTTTCAGACGCACACTCTGTCCTTCATCAATACCTGCCGGAATATGCACCTGTAAGGAACTGGTTTTTCCGTTTCCATCCCGCAAATGTATCACCTTCTCACACCCCAAAACCGCCTCGTCAAAGCTGATCTGGATGTCTGCCTGTGCATCAGCGCCCTTCTGTCTGAAATGCCTGCTTTCGTAACTGTTTCCAAAGCCGCCTCCGAACATACTTCCAAAAAGATCATCAAATACGCCTCCCATATCTCCCATATCAGCGCCACCGAAATGAAAGCTTCCCGAAAAGCTATCCCTTCTGCCGGTATGGTCCGTATCTGACCGGAAACCGTCTTCAAATGCAGCAAAGCCATATTGATCATATAACTTTTTCTTTTCCGCATCACTTAAAACGTTGTAGGCTTCCGTAGCTTCCTTAAATTTCTGTTCTGCCTGCCTGTCTCCCGGATTTGTATCAGGATGATACTTTTTAGCAAGCTTCCGGTAGGCTCTTTTTATCTCTTTTTCATCCGCACTGCGGCTGATGCCAAGGACTTCATAATAATCTTTCTTCCCCATTTATTATCACCTCACGAACTAAAAGAGGGGATACACAGCACATAACCGGTATCCCCACCTGTTTCATCTTATGGCGAAAGCCTCTCGCACGCAGGGCGGTCATCAGCCTTCAATGGAAATGAACTTGTTTTCTTCAACCTTTGGCTTTGCATCCTTCTTGGGAACAACAATCTTAAGGATACCATCTTCAAATTTGGCCTTGATGTCCTCCTGTTCAACGTCCTCTCCCACATAGAAGCTTCTGCTGCAGGTGCCGTAATATCTTTCTCTGCGGATATACTTACCTGCTTCATCCTTCTTTTCTTCATTGGTCTTCGTTGTTGCGGTAATCGTCAAATATCCATCCTTAAGCTGTGCCTGAACGTCTTCCTTCTTATATCCGGGAAGATCAATATCCAGTTCATAGCCGCTCTCCGTCTCCTTCACATCTGTTCTCATCACAGTTGCTGCCGGAGCACTGTACCTTGCAACATTCTTAACCGGACGTGCAAAATCGTCAAATAAATCATCAAATAAACTTTCTCCAAAAATACTAGGCATTAACATATGTCATTCCTCCTTTAATCAACGGTATTGTTACCGTAAATGTTTGTTTTATTTGTTATATCTGTGTTATAACACTAAAATTAGCACTCGTCAATATGGAGTGCTAATAATTATCATTAAGCTTTTATAAACTTTCTAAAGGAAAAATAAACATCATTCCACTTTCATCATCCTGTATCCCACACCCACATGCGTCTGGATATACTGGACAGAATCAGAATTTTTCTCTAATTTCTTACGAAGTGTTGCCATAAATACCCTTAAGGATGCCACATCATTTTCCCAGCTGTGCCCCCAAATGTTCTGCGTGATAAAGGTATGGGTCAATACCTTCCCCACATTTTTTGAAAGAAGACAGAGCAGCTTGTATTCAATTGGCGTCAGATGAAGTTCCTCCTCTTCGAGATATGCACATCCCGCGGAAAAATCAACCCGAAGCTTTCCGTTTACAAATACAGACGACGACACCTGTTCTCCCGAGCTTGTTACCAGTCTTCTTTCTGTGACGCGAAGTCTTGCAAGAAGTTCTTCCACCGAGAAAGGTTTGGTAAGGTAATCATCTGCCCCCGCATCCAATGCCTCGACCTTGTCCATGTCCTCACTTCTCGCACTGATCACAATAATCGGCACATTCGACCATGTACGTATTTTCCTGATCACTTCAATTCCATCCATATCCGGTAGTCCCAAATCAAGCAGGATAATATCCGGGTTATGAGAAGACGCTTCCAGAATGGCGCCTTCTCCGTTCATTGCAGTCAGATACCTGTAATCATGTGCCTTCAGGGTTGTTACCATAAGATTTTGTACCGGTCTGTCATCCTCCACAACTAAAATGAGTGTTTTATTCATGTAAATCAACCTCCTCTACAGGCAAAGAAAACGTAAACACCGCACCATGAGGTTTATTGTCTGAAAGCTCCAAATTTCCTCCATGTGCCGTAATGATTGATTTGCAAAGCGACAATCCAAGTCCCAGACTCCTTCTACTGTCAGCCATGCTCTTTGCTCCACTATAAAACATATCAAATACAAGCTGCTTCATGTCATCGGGAATGCCCGGACCATTGTCGGCAATTCGAACAACTGCCTTTCCCTGTGCCTTCTGTGTTGAAATTATGATTTCCGAATCCTTCTGGGTATACTTAATTGCATTATCTACAATATTGATAATAACCTGCATAATCAGTCTCGCATCTGCCTTTACAAGAATAAACTCCTCCGACGGCTGAAAAGAAATTCTGTGCTCTGTCTTCTTTCTGCTGATATGCTGCAGTGCCTCTGCAATCACTTCATCCAAAAGCTCTGTCTGCAATCGGATATTCAGTTTCCCTTCCTCTATTTTCGTTACAGAAAGCAGATTTTCCACCAGATTAATCAGCCAGATTGAATCGTCATAAATGTCTGAATATAGCTGTTTCTTGGTGCTGTCGTCAAATTTTTCACCATTGGAAAGTAAATTGCTGGCATTGCCTGATATGGAAGTCAGCGGAGTACGCAGGTCGTGGGAAATGGATCGAAGCAGGTTTGCCCTGAGCTGCTCCTTTTGCGCTACTAATGCCGCCTCTGCCTTTTCTCTTGCATTCTTCTCATTTTCAAGTGCCAACGCGCATTCTCCAAGAATAGACATTAGTATACTGTTTTCAAAGGAATCCAGTGGTTTGTCCTTAATGACAATTCCAATCACTCCATATACCATATTGCTTGTCCTGATAGACAAATACAGACATTCTGCATCGGGGAACCTATCTGTTGACGCTCCCGCATTCCTTTTATTTTTCAAAACCCAGAGTGCCACCGCTTTCTCTTTTTCAGAGACATATTCCTCGCACCGCTTCTCACTGTCTGCCCTAAAAACCTTAGGTTCAAGCAGAGCTTCATTCTCTGAAAGGAAAATCACCATGTCTCTGTTTAGAAGCTTAATCAGCTGGATAGCCGTCACCGTAATAATCTGCTCCTTTTCCCTGACTCCCTCCAAAAGCTGATTGGTATCAAGCAGTATTTTCGTTCGATATGCTGCCTGTGCTGCCAGTGCAGCCTGCTTTTTCAGCCGGATTGCCAGAGTTCCTGTCAAAAGGGCTGCCACAAGCATGGTAATGAAGGTGACCGGATAATCCTTATCATAGGCAAGCAATGTATACCGTGGTTCAGTAAATAAAAAATTAAAGACAAAAACACTTACAATAGAAGCAACAATACTATAAATTCGATGGGTTGTAATGACCGACGTAAACAAGACACCGAGAATGTATACCATGATGATATTTGCCTCGCTCATTCCCATCTTCCAAAAGCCAAAACCCAGTGCCGAGGCAAGAACAATCATTCCGATGCTCTTGATGACATCTGCCCCATTCAGCAGATGCCCCGCACTTTTCTTCGCCTGTAATTCTTTATAGTCTGTCTCCGGCTGTACTTTTTCCGCCGGTTCCTGCTGTTCCAGACCTCTTAATTCTTCCTGAAAACCATCCAGTTTCTTCATGATTATGTATCCTATCAGTACAATCAAAATAAAAATAACCATTAATGCAGCTGCTTCCATTATACCACCACCATTCATTTTCTCATCTGTTCTTCTTAACCAACTGTAATTTTTTCTTTCGGGAACTTTGCTATACTCCTCTTCTTATTGGAAAATGCAGCAAAAACCAGTGTAAGAGCGCCTACTCTTCCCAAAAACATTAGAACAATCAATATCATTCTTGACAGAATTCCTAATTCAGGTGTGATACCCAGCGTCAGTCCCACCGTTCCAATTGCAGAAGCGGTTTCAAACAGGCAGGTAAGCACCGGCAGTTTTTCAATGCAGCTGATCATGATTCCGCCTGTCAGAAATAATGCAAGATACATAAGCAAAATCGTGGAAGCATATTTGATTACACTCTCCTCAATTCTTCTCCCGAAGCACTCTGTGTCCTCTTTTCTTTTAAAAACAGAGAAAAGTGTCATAAAAAGGACTGCTAAGGTGGTCGTTTTGATACCTCCTGCAGTAGAACCCGGCGAACCTCCAATCAACATCAGAAGAATAGTAATTGTCTGTCCCGCCTCACTAAACAGTGTCAGATCTATCGTGTTAAAGCCTGCAGTTCTCGGCGTAACCGCCTGAAACAGCGCACCCAGAAACTTTTCCTTAAGGGATAAATCATCCCATACCGGTCCGCGAAACTCCCCAAAAAAGAAAAACAGAAAGGGAAGAAGAATTAGTATCGCTGTGGTGAGCAGTATTACCTTGCTTTGCATCCGGTACTTCTCGATATGAATCCCCTTACACCTTATATCATCCCATGTGAGAAATCCGATGCCGCCCAGTACAATCAAGCTGATAATCACAGCATTTATCAGACCATTTCCGGCATATCCGGTCAGAGAGGAAAACGGTGCGGCATTTCCCATCAGGTCGAATCCGGCATTGCAAAATGCCGATATGGAATGAAACAGGGCATACCATGTCCCTAAAAGTACACCATAATCCTTCCAAAAGACAGGCATCATCATGCACGCACCAATCAGCTCGATTAAAATTGTGGCTCTCAAAATAAATCCTGTTAATCTCACAATGCCACCCAGGCTGGGAGCCGCAATTGCCTCCTGCATCGTACTTCTTTGCATCAGACCAATCTTTTTTCCCGAAATTGCCGCTACCGACACGGCAATCGTAACAACACCCATCCCTCCAATCTGGATCAACGCTAAAATAACCGCCTGTCCAAATACTGACCAGTAGGTTGCTGTGTCATATACGACAAGCCCTGTCACACAGGTTGCTGAAGTCGCTGTAAACAGCGCATTCAAAAAAGGAGTTGACTGACCGTCCCTTGCAGAAACAGGAAGCATAAGTAAAATGCTTCCTGCCAATATAACAAATAAAAAGCCAATAATAATAATCTGAAAGGAAGTCAGATGTTTTCTTCCGTGAAATAAATGTTTCATTGCCTGCCAGCTTTCTTAAGGTATCTTTATATCATCTTAATTATCCTTTCTTTTGCTTAAAATTTGTATAAAGAACAGGCTTCATTGTATTAAGATTGTATAAAGGAGCTCCTCTTAAGGAGGCATTCTGTCAGTTCCTGATGTGGCCATGCAAAAGTTTCACGATTCACAATCTGGCTATTCTTTCCATTATCCCACCAGATGCAGGGAACGCTTAACCTTCCTGCTGCTTCTATGTAATATTCTGCCCACTCCAGTCTCTCATTCTCATCAGGCTTTTCGTGGCAACCGAATTCCGTTATCATAACCGGAATTCCTCTTCTATAAAAAATACGGTGGATATCTTCCATTAATTGATCTATCTTTTCCGCATCCTCTCCATTCGGATCAAATTCCTTTTCCCCATCATCATCAAGCGTAAAGTGATAGGGAATATAGGCATGCACCGATACAATTATATGATCATCTTCCGGGATTTTCAGCTGTTCCAGCGCTTCTGTCTGATAGCTGTTTCCATAGGGAGCTACCAAAAGCCATCGTTGCTCATTGTTTCCTCCTGTCCTTCGAACCGTGCGGACAAAAGCCTCATTCAGGCGATTTACTACCTCCCGGGTTTCTGCAGTCCCGCCCTCCCATTCTTCCTTCGTCCCCCGGACTCTCGGTTCATTCATCCCTTCAAATAAGAGGTGGTCTCCCTTTTCCCGAAAGATCTCTGCAAGCTGTTCCCATATGGTACACAGCTTTGCAGTCACCTCTTCTTCCCTCTCTACAGTGGGTACAAGCCACTCTTCATGATGGGTATCAATAATCACATAAAGTCCTGTTTCCAGTGCCCAATCAACCACCTGTGCCACGCGTTCCAGCCAGGCCGGTTCGATGATCCCCCTTTCATCCATGTGTTCTGCAAAACTGACGGGAATCCTTACCGTTCCAAAGCCTTTCTCAGCAATTGCCTGAAACAATGCCGGTGTCATCTTCGGATTCCCCCAATAAACTTCAAATTCTTCCGGGAGAGCCTGCGGTTTTCTCTTCCGCAGGCCCACCACATCAAGGGAATTGCCAATATTAATTCCTTCTCCCATTTGCGCCACCTCCCGCAATCTTCTCTGTCTGTCATTGTACTTTACAGTCATGGCAATCAGGTCAAGAATAAGGAATACCACCATCATCCACAAAATTCTTTTTTTATAAATTTTCTTAAACATGTTCCATCTCATGAAATTCTCTTTTCGGCTCTTTTACCTTGGTCTTTGCCTCTTCTTCGCGATGCATTTGAGCCAACTTCCAATGCTTTGCCAGCCATTTTTCCAGGATCTGTTTCTTTTCAGAATTCAGGTAATTTTCATTATAATTGGTAATCTCATAGAGAACTCTGCCCGGAATTTTCTGCTCATTGCGTCTTAAGCAAAGCACTACCCCTTTTGGCTTATCAATGACCAGCTGAAGTTCTGCCGGAGAGCTTTCGCTTTCTTTGATCGTGCAGAATTTATAATTAAAATCCAGTATCGTCCAGTCATTCCCCTTATCATCCTTAACTATTGCGCCAAGCATCATCCGGGGGAGTTTCCTGTTCTGGAAAAACGGTTTGGCGACTCTCCTTTTTACATTGATTCTGAGATCATCAAAACTTCCACTTGTGTTATCAAGATTCTGCGGCAGTGTAGGCACACGGTCATAGACCATCTGAAGATATTCTTCATAAGTATCACAGTAATCGGTAATCCAAAAAGCGTACTTCCAGAATCCCTTTATATTTTCCACGTGTACGACTCTTGCTTTGATACAGGCTTCGTAGTCTCTGTCATGAAGCTTCATCCTGACTTCACTTTCATCATCCACATTAATTGGATTATCCAGCATCAAAGCAATCCCCTGCTCAGAAACGTTGTGGGTTCTGCATGTATATGCCATATCCCCTGTTTCAAGCCTGCAGTCAATCATTACCGCAGCGCGCTCACATTTTCGCAAGGGCTTTCTTCCCATGATAAAGAACATCGCCATAACCAGCGTAAAGAGATTAACGATTAACCAGAATAATACAACTACCGGTCCCATATCGTTACTTTCAAATATCAGGTGGAAACAGTTTAATATACCAATGACCGACAAAATGACCAGTAACAGGAACGGCACCAGATAAATCATATTTTTTCCGGCTTCGTTCTCCACCTTTCCCTTCTGTGTAACCTGAAACTTTTTCATAGTGATTCCAAAGGTTTCAAGCAGTACCGGAATTAGCAGGAAGGGAAATAAAACGGTTTCATAAATACCGGTCCACTTTGTAGTTCGGATATTCCTGCTCAGCATCTTCAGGGAAATATTACTTGTGATATACATGGGCAGCCAAAACAGTAAAATCTGCCACAAAGTACATTTAATCACCATGTATCCGAAGGTTGCATAAAGTATGGGACTGATAAAGTAAACCAGCCTCTTGAAGGGAGCATACCAATACCATTCGGATGCCCAATAGTTAATCTTCTGGGCAAAGCTCAGATCCTTTGAAAGAAAAACATGCATTTTACGATTAGATGAAATTACCCCTCTTGCCCAACGGCTTCTCTGATTGATAAGGCTCTTCAAATCTGTAGGTGACAGCCCGGAAGCAAGCACCTCATTGGTAGCCAGACACAGGTACCCCTTTTTCTGCATCAAAATACCTGTTGCATAGTCTTCTGTAATCGTCCCTGTATAAAATCCCCCGATTTCTTCCAGCGCTTTTCTTGAAAGAACCGTATTAGAGCCGCCGTAAATAACACTATTCGACTTATTTCTGGAAACCTGTATATCGCGGTAAAAATAATCCTGTTCATTGGGGATTCTCCCCTCACTGTAAAGATTATACTGAAAGAGATCCGGGTTGTAGAAAGCCTGAGGAGTCTGCACAAACCCTATATATTTCCGATCTTTTTCTTCTTTTCCCTCGTTTTCCATCTCCTGTTTCACAAAGAACGGTATCGTGTGCATCAGCATGTCACCGTGAGGTACCATATCTGCATCCAATGTCAGAATATATGGTGAATCCGTTACAGACATGGCATGATTCAGATTTCCCGCCTTGGCATATTCATGGTCTTCTCTATCCAGATAGTTCACGCCCATTTTTGCTGCAAGGCTGCGAACCTCCTGTCTGCTTCCGTCATCACACAAATAAATATGAACCTTATTTTTATCCGGGTATTTCATATGCTTACAGCCATTTACCGTCTTAAGCAGCAGCTCGGCAGGTTCATTATATGTGGCAATAAAAACATCCACATCAGGGTACATGCAGACAGGTATCTGTGGCAGATCCTTCTTTTGAATGTCATGCATATTAAAATAATGTACCAGCGCCTCAAACATTCCCAAAAATTCCACTACAAAAAGTGTGATGCCGGCAATGATTGAAATCAGCCCATATTCAAACGGAATCGTAAAAAACAGACGCCAGATCAGATAAATCGTCGTAAACAGGATATTCAGCATAAACCATATCCTGTTCTTTCCTCCTTTCAGTTTTCTTTTCAATCCCTTCTTTTCTTTTTCTTCCATTTTTCTCCCCTTACAACTCACTTATTAATCTTCTACATTCAATTTCTTTCCATCACTTTGGAATATTACATCTCTCTCCCCCGTATAAAACACAGCCGTGCCGTTTCTTTCTGCTGCCCGGAGGATCTGTTCGTCTGCCTGATTGGCAGTTACAACTGCATATTCCGGCTTCAGTCTGTCAAACAATTCCTCTGTCATCACATTGCCTCTCCCATGATGTGCGACCTTATATAAATCTATTTTGGGCCAATCAATCAGAAGAAGTTCCTCTGTTCTTTTTTTCAATGCATCTCCTGCAAACATCATATTCACATTTCCATGTTTTGCTAAAACTGCCAGTGAATAATTGTTGGAATCCCTATAGTTCTTTTCCAAAGGCGGATAAACCAGAAGTTGAATCTCTCCTGCCCTCAGATGCTGGGTATGTACCGGATAAAGAACCGGTATCCCCTTTTGCTCAAGCAAACGGTTTAATTCCTCCATCTCTTCATCTGCCTTCTCGTACCCTGACTCAACAACATATGTTACCGGAATACTTTCCAGAATCTGTGCTGCTCCCCCTATATGATCAGAATCTCCGTGAGAGAGTATCATATAGTCCAGTTTTTCTACATTGCACCTCTTCAACATTTCCATTATATGCTCTGCATCCTCTTTCGTTCCGGTATCAATCATTACCGCTGCTCCCTCATGATAAATAAGAGTCGCATCCGCATCCTCTTTTGTATTCATACAGATAACCCTTACGCTTTCCCCACCTTTGCTTATTGTCGGATTACTCTTATAACAGACTCCTGCCAGCAAAAGAAGAAAAAGAGCCCAGCCCAGACCTGTCAGTATTTTTTGTTTCATGCATCCCCCTGCTCCACTGTTTTTTGATAGAAATAAAATGACCCCTCATTCAGATTATATGGATAAATTTCAAGTATCACATAATCGGCATCACTTTCTTCCACAAACTTTTCAAAATCCATATCATTATGTGCCGTCCTGTTCCACACCATTTCAATTTCACTGCACATTGGCGCTAAAAAGCATGCCATGGGAGAAAAGTAAGAATCTCTGAGTACCGCAAGCTTAGGGCCATTCGGATTGCTGTGATTTACAATCTTATCATGTGTTGTCACTTCATCCAGATACACCATGTTGATACTGCCATTATAAATATCTTCCGATTTAAGAACTCTTTGATCAAACAATGCCTCCCTAAAGTCTCCCGTCTGCTCTCTTCCTCTTTCGTAGTTATACCATGTAAATTCCATATCACACTTTGGCCAGATCAGTAAATAGTCATCCATACCACTGTAAATGACACCTGCATTGCGCCCCTGAGAGCCTAACATTCTTTGAAGATAAAATTTTGTCTGGCAGTTTGAAAGATCCGTATAACGACCTTCCGGATCCCACTGTTCTCCATATTGCTTCTCCACCTGCTTTACCAACTCCTTTGTTGCAAGAAAAGCAGCAAGGGGCGTCCAGTGATGATCTGTCTTAAAGAAAAGATCCTCCAGTTTTTCTCCGGATTTCGTTATTGGAAGACGCATATCAACTGCAAACACACCGTTTTTCATCATCAGATTTAAAAATTTATCCATTCTTGCATTGGGGTCATTGATTGGCCATTCCCTGTTTACGTCACTGACTCCATAAAGAACCTTGGAGGGTGGAAGCACCACAATCAATTTTGCCCCCTTTTTTTCTACCACGTCTTTCAGCCTTCTCACATTCCCTGCATATTCATCCAGATCGTCATCCACGGTATCTGCCAGTGCACCATAATAGAGCATTCCATTATCATCCCTGATATAGGAAAAATGGTTGAACTCTCTTTTTCCAAGTATCTTCTGCATGAAACCATAGGTTTCAATAAATCGGATATTTCCCAAAGTCTCCTCCGCAGATTTTGCTTCTGCCTCCTGCATCCACGCTTCCAGCATTTCTACCGTTTCCACATCCATCAGTTCTTTCCGCAATCCTGCCCACACATCCGCACAGGAAAATGCATTCAATACCGAAAAGCCCAGTAAAAAAATCAGGAACAGCGCTGCGAAGAAATACTTTTTCAAAAAAAACCTTTTCATTCTCCTGTATCCCCCCTAAAAATTAAAGTAAATAAACGGATTATAGCCGCCCCGGACAAGATAAGTCAGGCAAAGCAGAAAAACCGCCGCCATCGCTGCCGGATACAAAATATTCATTATTTTCCCGACAATGCCTGCTTTTCCTTCTGCCAACGCCCGATTACACCGCTTTGCCACAGGAAGGCAGAACAGAATTCCCAAAAGCAGAAAGAAGCCATATTCCCTGAAAAGGAATCCTGTCAGTTCACTAAAAAAACCGTTTTGATTGAATCCAAACAGATTTTTGAAATAAATATTTGCCTGATACAGATCTTTTGCCCGAAACAAGACCCAGCCAAACATAACCACCAGCATGGTATATATATGCATCAGAATTTTATGTGTGTTATTTACCGCATATCCAAAAAAGCGTTCTGCAATCTGAAACAAAAAGTGCCATAGTCCCCAGAAAAGAAATGTCCACGCCGCTCCGTGCCAGATGCCGGTCAGCAGCCATACAATCAAAAGATTTCGTATCATTCGGTCCTTATTCTCCACCCGGCTTCCTCCCAGCGGAAAATACACATACTCTCTGAACCATCTTGTCAGACTGATGTGCCATCTGTGCCAAAAATCCTGCATGGAAGAGGCAGCATATGGGTAATCAAAGTTTTCTTCAAACTTAAATCCGAACATCACTCCAAGTCCGATTGCCATATCCGAGTATCCCGAAAAATCAAAATAAATCTGCAGTGTATACGCAATAATTCCCAGCCATGCCATCAATACCGGCACCTGAAAGTTTTCCACTCCCATCTGCGACCAGCTGAAAATCTGGTCAGCAAGAATGGCAAAATTATTCGCAAGTAAAATCTTTTTCCCAAGTCCTGTTACAAAGCGGCATACCCCAACCGATATTTTCCTGTAGGTGCTCTTTCTGTTTCGAATTTCCTTGGCAACCTGATTGTAACGGACAATCGGTCCCGCAATCAGCTGAGGGAAAAACGCAATATAAAGCCCTACATAAAAAGGATTTTTTTCTGCTTTGGTATCTCCTCTGTAAACATCAATCACATAACTGAGCGCTTGAAAGGTATAGAAGGAAATACCTATAGGAAGGGTGGGGACCCAGATATTCGGAACATCCATCTTTAACAGCGTACAAATATTGTCCACCACAAATCCCATGTATTTGAACAGAAACAGTGTTCCTATATCAATTACGATAACCGATATCAAAATTTTCTTTTTTATCTTTAGTTTCTCTTCCCAGTGGGCAATCAGAATTCCTCCTGCCCAATTTAAAAATATGAACCCCAGCATAAGAAACACATAGACAGGCTCACCCCATGCATAAAACAGGATGCTCGCCAGAAACAGCCATATATTCTGTGCCATCCTAGAAAAGGACATCAGATAATACCCTGCAAATACAATGGGCAAAAAATATAACAGAAAAATAATACTCGAAAAAAGCATTCTTCCTCACCTTCTCTCTACTTCCTAAGGACTACATAAGCCGCCGGAATAAAAAATATACAGGATGCCAGCAGAAGAAGATACCCCATCCACTCGTCAAGTCCTGTTGTCCTGTCGGTCTGTTTTTCCATTCTCCTGATAGCCTCCGGTATCCGGTCGTCATGATCCCGAAGGGCTGTCTTAATCCGATAAATTTCATCCTGATAGGTTACGGCATTCCTTGTTAATATCTCACCATCTTCTGCTTCTTCCGGCAGCAGACTGTATTTATTTTCTGTCGCATACCAATGCCCCCAGCGATACCAGTCTCTCTGACTTGCACCTCCTAAATGGGCTACAATTTCATCTATCTTATCAATCACATGTTTTTCCGAGAAGGAAGTCCGGCGCAGCTCCACATATCGTTTCTCCATTTTTTTAACAAAATTCTCATCCCTGCAAAGCCGGTCAAACCAAGGCTTGGTCTGAAATGCCATATCTTCCACCGACAAAGCCTCCGGTCTGTAATTATCCATGGTTCCGTCAAAGTCCCAAACCGGACCCATCTTCAATTTTCCACCCACGTCCTTGTAACAATATGTGGAAAAATTTCCCGCATCATAGCTTGCAAAAAATTCATTCAATAGAAAATAGTCAATAAAAGAATCTACATCAATCACTTCTGAATATCGGGAAAATACTTTCGGGTCATCTGAATAAATCACTTCCTCTATCCTGCTGATGTCCTTTTCCACATACCGGATTGTATCATCACTTGCTTTGAGGCGCGTAGGATAGCGCAATTCAAAAAACTCTTTGCTATATCCATTTATCTGTCCATAAGTCTTTAGAATATTGACATTCTCCTCATAACGGTCTCTTCGAAGCAGATAGCTGTTAAAAACATCTCCTTCCTTATATTCCGCTATATCTACTCTGTCAGGACCCTGTTTAATGCTTTCCATCAGAAGGTAGACACCCTGATAGGTATACCGGTTTCCGTCCCTCATAATTACCTCACAGTAATAACTGTCCGGTGTGCAGGGCATAAACTCTGATGCGATACTATATGCCAGATAATTTCTCAAAAGGCTTTTATCAAACATAGAACCGTTCAGAATCCATTCATGTTCCTTACCCATTCCCAAAATATCAATATCATTGTCCTGCCCGGACTGTGCAACAAGCTTTATCATCCACTGTGCTTTCTCATAAAGCATGGAAGAATTTCCTCTTCGCTTGATCCGCATGGAGCTTACTGTCTGCGGTGTGTCCTTCAAACAGTTTAACTCCTCTTTTCCATTAATAATGGAAATTGTTCCTTCCACATACGGCTCTACTCCATCTATTGCAATAAATCTCTTCTGTTCCGTGTCCAGCCAGGTATTAATTGGCGGTTCCACTCCATTGGTATCCAGAAGTACAATGGGTAAATGACTGCTGAAGTTTTCATCTACGGAAAAATCCTTCCCGATATATCTGATTGCATCCTGTTCTACCGGCGCTGCCTTAAGTGGTTCTTCATAAGAATTATGTTTCTCTATCCTGTGCTCCTTTTGATACAGAATCGTAGCAATTCCGCAGGAGAAGAGCATAAACAGAATACTTAAAGTCCCTATAATCCGAAAGCTTCTCATCCATATTCTCCGTTTCTGTTATCGGTTGATCTCATCATTCTGACACACGATATTAACCACATCCAGCTTGGCATTTGATTGAAAATATTTGATGATGTCTCCGCTTTCCTTCGCTTTTCTTATCTGTCGCTCCGATACTTCATAGATGTATTCCACCCCTGCCTGTGTTGCATTATGTACAATCATTCTCGCCTTCCCGGCAAATTTGTCATCCACCATATTTTCTACCGTCTCGTCACATTCCTTGTTTCCCCGCAGTATCAGAAGATACCTGTCATTATTCCTTATCATCCCGAAAATCAACATAAATCCAAAAATGACAGCCGTCCCTACTGCAGCAATCAGATATTCCGATACCCCACAGCAAATCCCCGCAGCAATGCACCAGAAAATATATACGGTATCTCTCGGATCTTTAATTGCCGTTCTGAAACGAACAATAGAAAGGGCTCCGACCATACCAAGTGATAACGCAATATTATTTCCAATTACGTTCATAACAAGTGTCGTTACCAGTGTAAGCATGACCAGCGAAACATTAAATCGCGCACTGTATGCGGCTCCCCCGTGTGAAATGCGATAGGACAGATAAATCACTCCCCCAATTACTGCCGCAGTCAGAAAGTTCAGTAACACATCCTGTATCGTCAGTGCTCCTGTACTTGTCACAAGATAGTTCATCATTTCTTCTTTCATTTTTCCCTCCATTTTCCTCTACTTTTCCCTATATATCTTTCCCCAAAAAGAAATTGCGTGACGCCCCATATTTGCTGGCTGATGTCTGCACACAAAAAGGCAGTGAAACCATATCTTTTATGTAAGTTAACAAAAAACGATTAAACTTGATCTCCATCGTCCCGAATCCATCCACACCAATTGGATAAAAAGATAGATTTTCTGCAAAAAGTTCACTGCATGCTTCACTTGCCCTAAGACCCGTGTCAAAGGTAACTCTGGTGTCATTGTCCTGTACCACAAATGCTTTTCTATCATATTCAATCAGGCATTTGGGGCGGTAAACAAACTGCTTCATCCTGCCATAAAGCTCCAACGCAAATTCCGTCTGCTGCTTTAGGAGCACCTCATAATCCCCCTCACAGACACACTCTGCATCCTGCCTTGAAAGTATTAATGAGCGCTTCCTCTGAAGCTTTCCCTGCTTCTCTTTAAGTTCCAGTTTCGCATACTGATCCTTTGAGTCATAAATCCTTAACCGAATTTTTCTCCGATTCTCATATCCATCCACCTTGTCAAAATAATCTGAATTATCCGGTGTATCAAAATAAAGAGAACGGACCGAATACCCTTCAGGGCTGCCATGTGCATCCTGACACATCACCTGCGACAGGTGATGTATCATCCATGCTGTTTCTACACGGTTCAACCGATATTTCTGTTCAGTCCGCAATACATCCAATATTTCTGCCATTCTTCCCCCTCTCCTCTTCTCCCAAGTCCCCTTCATACTTTTTTGGGAAATAAAAAAAAGACAGTACTTTTCCTCCTTAAGAAGTCTAAGCTCCGTCTTTTCTAATAGTATCTTCAATTTTTCAGATGCTGTTGATTATAGCACTCTCTTTTTCTAATTGCAAACCTTTTTTAATAATTTTATTGCAATATATGTTTACTCCATATTAATAATTATTTTATTGACCGTCCGGAGACAGATAACTATAATGGAAACAAAAAAGCCTCCAGATTTTCATTACAAGAACAGCTTCGCGAGATCTCTTGCCCACGCCAGATAAGTGGGAACAATCTCATCAAGCAGCCTCTTTACCTCAACACTATCCTGTGCTGTAAGTTCTCCGAGCTTTTCGTAAACGCTGCCTATCGCCTTCGTATCTCCCAAGGCAATCATTGCTCTGGCATGATCCCCCATGGCAAAATATTTTCCTATTGCCATGGCTCCAACCGAAAAGTTACCAACTGCAATTGCACCGGATGAAATAATTCCTAGGCTGATTGCACCTGCAGCAAGCACACCGGCAGAAAAACAGCCTGCAGATAAGATTCCGATTGCCAGCATACCAAGGGAAACTAACCCCAGAGCTAACAATCCATAAGACAATATTCCTATAGAAAGTATGCCGACAGACAGCACGCCCATAGCTTTTATTCCAATGGCAATGATACCGCGGGCATTCAGCCCTACAGCCACAATCCCTCTTGCGTTGCGTCCGACATGCCATAAGGGCATACCCCATAGCATCTTTTTACTTTTCCTTTCTCGAAAAACTTTCCTGAAAACAGAAATTGTGTTGTCATTTTGTACCTTATCATCTGTTTCCATTGTTTCTTTCAGCAGATAATCCAATGAGCAGTCATACAGCTCACTGATTCTGATCAGCTTATCCGTTTCAGGATAAGCGATGTCACTTTCCCATTTACTGATTGCCTGTCTGGAAACTCCCAGTATATCGGCAAGCTGCTCCTGCGTGTAGTTGTTTTCTTTTCTTAATTTTGATAGTTTATCGCCTAGTGTCATAGTGCGTCCTCCATTCTGAGCTGTCAACTCGTGTCAATCATATCCGACAGCCCTGTTAATAGCCATCATTTTGCGATTTCTAAATGTAAACTTTGGGTTGCGAACCCTCTATGACAGCAAATTTTGCACTTAATCCTACTGTTCCACCACATAATCCAGACAGGTTCTGGTTGCAGTGAAGGGTCTAACCTTCCCGTCTGCCACAGCCACATGTGCAGGATGAACGGAATATCCCTTTAACGCCTCCTCACTTTCAAATGTGGAGTCCAGCATCAGGTCAGCGTTGGAACTGGAAAGCCCATTGATATTTACCTTGATATCAAGAAGACCGGGAATCTGCCCTGCCAACCCTTCAAGTCCTTCCTTAATCCCAAGCTTGATGTTTTCTTTCTCTTCGCCGGAATATTCGTCCTTCAGTGTCCATAAAATTACATGCTTTACCATATTGTGTTACTCTCCTTTTCTGTTAGATTCCATATTTCTTCAAATCCACCCTGCCGTCTATGACCTCAATGCCGTCTTCCTTAAGCAGTCTCTCCTGTGCGCCGGCTCCCCCAAATGCAAATTCGCCAGAAAGCTCGCCTTTGGCATTGACCACTCGAAAGCATGGAATGTGATCGGGGTCAGGGTTCTTATGAAGTGCATTGCCGACCGCTCTTGCCATCCTTTTATCGCCTGCCAACTCAGCAACCCTGCCATAGGTTGCCACATGACCTTTCGGGATTTGCATGACCGCCTCATATATTCTTTTGGAAGGACAGTCTGTTATCAGGTCATAGCTTTCGGCAATCATTCGTTTTATGTCCTCGTCCGGTATGGAGCCGTCCAGAATAATTGTATTCCAATGCTCCTTATTTTGATGATATCCGGGAAGCACTGCTTCAAAAGAATTTCTCCAGAAGTCTCTCCACTCCGGATCAGTCTTCACATTCAGATTGATGTAACCTCCCCGCTCATAAACCCACAAAAAAGCTTTTCTGCTTCCCTTTACCCTGACAAGCTCCCAATTAGGATCATGGAAGGGGGCTTCCTTATATGTGTTTGGAAAGGACAATCCGTATGCCAAGGCTTCTTCTCTTGTCTGCATTATCATTCTCCGTTACTTCAAGTTTATTCCCATACTATCTTTCGGAGCATCTTCTCTTAAGACGTTCCACGCTTCTGCGCTTCTTTGCGCCACATTTTTTAAGTATAACATAATGGCAGAATTTTTTCACCTTACGGTTCTATTTTCAGGCGAAATACATGCTTCGCATTCCGGTACATCAGATCCGCATAGCTTTCCGCATCGATTACACTTTGAAGCACATGAAAGTAATCCTGATAGATGGAACGTTCCCCTTTCGGGTTACATAAATATGTATTTATGCCGTCAATCGGCATGTCACTTCCAAACATAAGCTTTTTGCTTCCATATCGCCTAATGGCTTCTATTGTCGTCTGCATCGGAACCCATGTCGTGTCACCATACAGATTTTCTGCTTTTCCAAGCAGCTCAAGAGCTTCTTTGTTATCCGAACCCAGTCCCATATGTACCATAACAAACGGAATTTCGGGATACTTTATTGCCGCCTCGTAAACATGCTGCGGCTCTGCCTCCTCACAGCCTCCGGTGTGAGACACGACCGCCAGCCCATACTTTTGGGCCAGTTCAAGATACGGAGTTACTTTTTCATCCATTGGTGAAATATGGGAATGAAACGGGTGTAGCTTTATCGCATGAATGAAGTTCAAATTGTCACTGATTAACTGTTCCAGTTCTGTAGTGACCTGCTCTGTCAGCGGCTTTACCCAGACCGCCACACCAATTTTTTCCGGATGCTTTTTTGCAAAGGCAAGCACCCGACGCAGCGCATCCTCCTGCGATATCTGCAACTCACTCGGTATCAACTTCTGCTCATGGCTTACCTCTACGGCATCTCCGTTTGAAACGAGCGCGTAATCAATCCGGTATTTTTCCATCGCCGCAAGCACCATTTCTTCCGTCATGGAAAACCCGACCTTTTCCCCACCGATATGTACATGTGTGTCAATTCTCATATTCTCACCCCTTGTCCCTTCTTTTGCTGCTTCGCTGTATTTATTATAGCAACATCTCCAAATATTGTCTCAAAAATTTATCCACACGAAAAAATATTTTGTTTTGGCAGGAAATGAGACGGACTTCCTGTATAGAAAAGTGTCAGCTTATGCATAGCTCTTGTACAGACAATATAAAGCAGGTTCCTGTCATAATCCGAATTATAATTTCTGTTATCTGCATCAGGGACAATGACCTCATCGCTTAATTTACCCGTTTTACTATACACAGCACCACTTATTTCTTTTTATAAATCCAAACTATTTTGATCAAGTAAAAACTGCCTGATTCCCATTGTTGTAATTCCCTTTTCATCTCGCTTTAACTTAATATGATTTCCGACTACAACAATTTTCTTAAAGGAATCTCCAATAGAAAGTAATGGTCTCTCTTCCTGTTTCTTTTTTTCTTCATCAGGCAGGACAAACGCAGACTGAATATAGTACTTATTATTACCTTTATATGCTATGAAATCTACTTCAAGTTGCTTTCGTAAACGCTTTCCTTCATCATCCATTTCTCTTATTTCTATTAGCCCGACATCAACAGAATATCCTCTTCTTCTGACTTCATTATAGATGATGTTTTCCATCAGATGAGTCTCTTCTATCTGCCGAAATCCTAGCCTTGCATTTCGAAGTCCCGGATCCACAAAATAGATTTTCTTCGGAGTTCCAATATATTTTCTTCCCTTTATATCATATCGATTTGCAATATCAACTATAAAGGCATCCTGCAGATAGTCGATGTAGTTTTTGATTGTTTTTGAAGTAATCTCACTTTTCATTACTGTATGAAAAGTATTCTCTAATTTTGTTGGATTCGTAAGCGATCCAATGGAAGAAGCCAAAATATTGACAAGATCTTCAAGCTCTGTCGTATTCATAATATGATTATGCTCAATCAGATCCTTTAAATAGGTTTCTTTAAATAAATCAGTCAAGTACTTAGCTTTCTGTTCGTCCGTATCAAACGAAAGAATTCTAGGTAAGCCACCATAAGTCATATACTCATTAAATGCATCTTCTTCTGTTCCCTCAAATGCAGAAACATATTCCTCAAAAGAAAGAGGATATACTCTTATCTCATCACCACGCCCTCTAAACTCTGTAAGAATGTCAGACGATAAAAACTTTGAATTACTTCCCGTCGCATAAACATCCAGATTTTCAATCTGCATAAGCGAATTGAGGACTTCTGAGAAATCTGGTACAAACTGTATTTCATCAAGCAGTACATAATACTGCTTATTATCTTCTATCAGAGACTTTACATGCTTATATAGAGTCAGTGGTTCACGCAACCACTTATTCTCAATATTATCCAGCGCAATCGAAATAATATGATTCTCAGGAATTCCTCTATCCATCAAATCTTTTTTGAATAATTTAAACAAAAGGTATGACTTTCCGCAGCGACGTACTCCTGTTATGACTTTTACAAATCCATTTCTTTCTCTCATTCTGATTTGGTTTAGGTAATATTCTCTTGCTATTTCCATATATCATTCCCCTTTTTAGGTCATATGACCTATTTTATGTAATTATAATCCCAGCCACCGCAAATGTAAACTCGTTCGTTACATTTTTTAGGTCTTGTGACCGCTTTTACGGAATAGTTGTTAGAGTTGTAGATCTATACATCACTTATATTCTTCTCAAAATAAAAGAACCGATGCATCGAAATCATAATTCGAAATGCACCGGTCTTAATTTTTTGATTTTTCTGAAAAAATCATGCCCTTTAACATCGGTAGTATTCATCGTATATTTTTCTCTTAAAAACCGGGTTTTCCATTTATAATACCACCTTTCTAAAGAGAGCATAACGCAAATCCCCTTTCATGCAAACGCATTTTCTGCGCAAATCCCCATTCAGAGCGCAAACAATCCGCAAATCTGGATATTTTACGGGTTTTATCTAACTCTCTACAACGATTTCAAGTATTCCTCTACATTCAGATACTGAACACCATCTACCTTGGCATCATCTCCACGGTAAATCACATATCGTCCTGTAATATCACCATACCTATGACTTGTCATAGCACATTTTTCTTCGTTTGTTATATGACGATACTGTTCCGGAGCCTGCTCCTTGCTGTACTTTACTTCATAGATTTGGCAAGTAAGTGTTTTCTGGTCGAAAACAACCATATCAAACTCTCCTACTGTGAACTGCAGTTTGAATACCTTTTTATCCGGTTGTGCTATCTTTGTTTCAAGCAGGATGATATCCTCCATCATTCTTCCACGGATTTCATTCAGCAATCTTTCTAATATACGCTGTCTTTCCTGAATGGATAGTTCTTGGAATTTTGCATCAAGCAATAAATTTTCCACGATAGCATTCGCTTGCGCATATCGCATGCCTGGTTGTGTGATAACAGTAACCTTGCTCTTCCTACTTACTTCAGGCAATGACTCAAGATCAATCTCCATAATCAAATCCAATAACGCCAGATATTCCTTTATCTGAACCATATGAGTGTCTTCTATGTCAATGCACTGTTCCTCTTTGTTGAGGATATCGAGCATCTGCATGATTCCAAATGTCACTGCATCCAAATCCATATGCTCCTTGATATTTATTGGATTCTCTCTATCTCTAAGCATATTTGCTGCCGTAACAGAAATATCATGAGACTTAAAGGTTCTCTCTACAACACTACGTGTAAAGCTATGGTTGATATTCTCTACCACGCGATTGATTACGTTTGTTAATTCTCCTCGCTCATACAAATCTAACAACTGACGAAAATGTCCTCCATACTGATAACTCTTAAGCGAGTGCTGGATGTTCTTTGCAATCGCAGTATCAATATACTCCTCCGCAGTCTTCGAATTGGAAAATGTCGTATCTGCATTATAATTGATACCGCCAAGACTCATTGTTCCGCCATAACGGATATATTCATCGATACCCTTTATTCCCAAAACCTCTTCAAACTCGCGGTATGGAATAAATGTAGTATGCAACATAATACATCTGTCATAGAGCTGCTCCTCTTTTGAAAATGCAAATCCAAGAGAATCTGTTCCGGATAAAACTATCTTCATTCCGCTACTTGCATAAATATCTGCAAAGATAGCTGCTCCTTCAATAAAATCTTCCATCAATGTTACTTCATCGATGAATACATATTTGAAACCTTTTTCTTCTAACAATCTAAGGTCAGCATCCACGTCTGCTAATGTATCCTTAGATTTCACTTGAATAAATGCAGCCTTCTTAAATTCGGCATCAGATAGTTCTGTAAGAATCTGACGAATCATTGTTGTTTTACCGGTTCGTCTCAGTCCATAAAGAATAAACACCTTATCCTGCCATCCACCAAAAATGTATTCCCTAAGTTCTTTAATACATTCTCTTTTTCTATATTTCTTTGTTAGCGCAATCTGCGACTTAAGTTGTTTTCCAACTCGCACTGTCGTTTTAAATGCAAGCTGCTCTTCCTCTTCAGTCTCTGGCTCTTCTTCAGGAACTACTAATAACTTCAATTCCTTTAATTGTTTCTCCAATGCTTTTCTCTTTTCAATCTGCTCTTTAAGCTCCGGAACTTTTCCAAAATCCAAGTAGCTTTCCATCCTTTTGCCATTTATAGTTATTCTGTGATAATAATATTCTTTATCTCTTATTTTCTTCTTTGTAATGCTGCCTTCAGGCAATAGTGCGATTTCTCGCTCCAGTTCTGCTATTTTATTCATTAATTCCTCTTGTCCCATTAGCAACACCTCCTGCACTTTGTTATACCCATTATACTCGCTTAATTCATTTTAGTAAAGGGTATAATGGGTATAACGCTTTTAATGCGACTAATTATGCGTTTTATCTTATCGGCAACAAATGCTATTTAGTGCCGATAAAATAATCACTCTCCTAACCCGCAAACTGCGGCATATCATATGGTAAATATCTGCGCCCTCCTTTTGAAGATGCATTTCCACCCCTAAAGAACGAATACGCACTACCCGAAGTTCTGGCTATGGGAGCATCCCTTCCACGAAACAATTTGCTAAACACGCTCATCATTTACATCCATGCAAAAAGACACTTACATTTCTGCAAGTGCCCTCTTCGATAAAATATTATTTAAAAACTTCTTATTTCTTTTGCCAAGCTAAAAGGAATAATCTCTCCCGCATTCGTCTCCTTATATGCCTTTTCTTCATGCATATAATCTACAATGTCCTTCGCCTTATAATTTTTAAATTTCTCTATCACCTTATCCAGAATAGCCTTTTCTCTATCACTTAATATAGAATAATCCATTCCAACAGTGGGATAAACATGAAGCATCGTATCATAGTTATAACTCATCTCTTCTTTAATGTTGAGATTTTCAAGATTCATCAAACTATAATGTCCTATAGGCAAGGCTCCCATTGGTTCATGTCTATATACCATACCAGTCATGGCAAATCCATTCTCAATGAATGACAGAACATCCGAATACCACAACATTTTCATCAGTTTTACCTTGAATAAGTTTGATACTTTCTCCGCAATATAGGAAATCATTGCCTCTATCTTATCAATATTCAAAACCGTAAAACCATTTGAATCAGACGGTTCTTCAAAATTAGCATACTCACCTTCAAAAGTTTGGCGTGTCAGATATTCCTTTCCATATGAAGCAAGCTTTTCAACGATTTTTGACTTTATTTCCACTCTCTTCATTGGAGTAAATTTATCCGCATTCTTTTTTAAGAATTCTAATGCTTGAAGTGGATTATCCTTAATTAGCCGAAGCATGGTATCATAAGCCTCATCTTGAATCGCTTTGCTCTCGTAACGAGAAATAGTAGCCTCTCCCCATCCCAAAAGTTTTGCCAAATCAACCTGGGATAGCCCATAGCTTTCTCTTATCGCTACTATCTCATAAGATGTAAGCAAGCCTTTCTTAATACGGTATGCATTTCTAGCATTTAAGAGATTCTCATTGGTCATAGCTCCCGTTTCAAATTCATTCTCATCTTCGTCCGCATTGGCACAAAAATAAAACCTCTCCTCGTAGGTTACTTCTTCTCCCTTTAATACAATTGATGTAATACGTGTTCTTTCTTCAACTTCATGTGTCTTGTCACATAAAGGACAATTCATATGCACCTTTCTTAATAATGTGTTGGTCTCCATTTTTCTTACCTCCTTTGCAATTCCATTATGCGTAAGGAAATGTCATTTTCTCCTTTGCATAGTGGAACGACACGCATAATACATGTCTCTGCTGATCTCCTTTAATCTTTAACTTCACATATACAAGCTTACTATTTATATCCTTCCCAAAAACAAATAATAATGGCGGATTCAAATCGTCTTTATCTATTTTGGTCTCAGAATATTCTGCTACGGTAAGTTCTTTCAGCCGCTCTACTACATCTTCCGTATCGTAATCAAGATCCAATAAAGTATATGGTGTTGAATATTTTTGATCTTGACCCTGTTTCTTTTTGCTAATCAAAGTAAGATCTGTATCTATATCAAAATCTGCATTCTCCAGTATCGACTTTAATTCATCCAGAAATGCAATGACTTCTCTCTTTTTCGATTGTGTACTAAGGAAAATTATAACCACCTCC
>JAQXYZ010000023.1 GCA_029226935.1 Bacillota bacterium
AGAAGGCGAACCTGCAGGAAATGAAGGCGCTGAAGGAGAGAACGGTGGAGGTTCAGAAGATGAGGGCAGTGGAAGCGGCAGTGAAGGAACTGGCGCTTCCGGGGATAACACAGCACAATAAAGTAAAAGACCGCAAGGAAGGAATGTCATGAGAAAAATAAGTAAACAGAATACACTGTCATTTAATATATTTGGAGTCATGGTAGCGGTCATTCTGGTAGGACTGACAGGTGCTGTGGTCACAGTGGTCCGCAAGGGTGCGTCGGAATACGAGATTCCGCAAAGCAGCACAGTCTATACTGAGGATAATGAGTATGTGGAAATGACTTCGGATGGAACTCTCAGCAAAAAATGGGACGGAAAGTATTATCTCAAGCTGAATGAAGCCGGCGGAACCTATTGCCTTGGCAAAAATGCCGTGATTTATAATGGAGATGACGGAACCCTTACCATTTATGGAGATGCTTATCATATTCGGGAGGATGGTCTGGTGGACAATCTCTCGGAGGTAACCGAGGTAGAGGATGTCAAGAAAAAAGGGTTATACAAGTTGAGAGACCGCTTGTATGTGATGACCGGGGCGGAAATTGAATCCACGGATGCAAGCTTTGACACCGGAGATTATGTGGCGGTAAGCATTTATAAATCGGGAACCGCACTTTTGATGAATGATGATTACTATGTCAATATGATAAATCCGATTATGCTGGAAAGCGACGGAATGTACTTTGACATTGCCAGTGAATATATGGTGAATGATGATGCGGTGGTCAATCTGAAAAATATTATCGGAAGCAGCAATGTCTATACCGGCAGAGCGCTGATCTATGAGGAGGGGCTGGTGGAAGAGGATGATGCAGAGCTTCTGGCAGCGGCAAACAATCCTGATGTCATTACCATCATGGGTGGAAACGGCGGCAGCGGTGGAACCGGAGGAGACGGCGGAACCGGAGGAACCGGCGGAACCGGCGGACCCGGCGGAACCGGAGGCAATGGCGGAACCGGAGGCAATGGCGGTGTCGGCGGTAATGGCGGCGTCGGAGGCATCGGTGGCAGCGGCGGAACCGGAGGAACTGGCGGAACCGGTGGTGTCGGAGGTATCGGCGGAACCGGTGGTATTGGTGGTGACGGTGGCGACGGCGGCGAAGGAAGTGACGCTTCAATTTCTGCTACCAAGTGGATTGCCTTAAATGGTGCTACGGCAGGAATTTCCACAATTGATGTAAATTATACCGTAAGTGATGTGACCAATGATTTTGTCAACGTCTTTTTAAATGTATATGATTTGAGCCAGAACCCGAAACATCTAAAAGAAGTTGTTAATCTGGATAAAACCAATAATAAATACACTGTCATGAATTGTTCTCCGGCAACTCCCTATCAGATTGAGATGGGGTATACAGCTTATGTGATGGAGGAAGGAAGCGCAGAGCCGGTATCCAAGACGGTTACACAGGATATTGTCAAGGTTACCACCGGTGCAGATTTTGCAGAGCTTGCACTGGACAAAGTAAGCACCAGAAAGCAGAACAGTGGTAAGTATGAAGTCACAGTTACTTTCACAACCTACATGAACAGAAATTATCGGTTGGATGATGGACTGAAAGTAAAGGTAACATGTAATGGTGAGCATCAGTCTGCACTTGTAAATATCAGTAAAGCAGTTACTGACAGCGGAGACCAGCAGACCATTATCTTTACGCTGGATCAGGATGTATCAGGTAAGAGTGTGACAGCACAGTTTGAAAATGCAAAATATAATAGCAATGATGTAAGCAATTACTTAAATTCAGTCAGTGGTCGTGTACAATAAAGAAGATAGGTGGAGGAAATTATGGAATCAATTTTAGCAGCAACCTTACAGGCAATCGGTTCAATCTTAGGTCTTGCATTTCTGGGAGTAGGAATTGGTCTTGGAATTTTGGGATCTAAGGTGGCAGAGGCAATTGGAAGAAACCCGGAGACAAAGAGTGATGTAATTCAGGCCGTTATGTATGTAGCAATTGTACTTACGTTATTACTGTTGTTACTGTTCGCATTCGTACTGGTATTATTGTTCTTTAATCCTTTGGTAGTCTAAAGTGGAGGGGCAAAGATGACGGCGGTTTTTATCGCAATTTTCCTGGTAATGGGAGTCATGATTTACTTCATTGCAGTTTCACTTAGGATCGTTATTGAAAATGCAACCAAAAGAGTAAATGCGTATTTCCTGTCCAAGCTGGGTGAATATGATGAAGATTTTGAAAAGAAGATAGAGGAGATGGAAGAGCTGGAGGACCAGAAGGAGAGCCTTCAGCAGGAAATCCGTATTCTGCAGATGGATCACAACTCGCTGGAGGCTTCCCGGTTCTATCGTCCCCGTCCGCTGATGCGTGATACTTATATCCCGATTGCCAGATACATAGATAACGGATTTTTTGAGGACTACAAGAAGGCGAAGAATCTTCTGGTTATGGATAAGGCACAGATTATTCGCGACATCATGGAAAAGTTTCCCTATACCGGAAATTTAAAGAGATATCAGACGGCAAAAAAAATACTGGACAAGCTTAATTTTCAGGCAATCTATGATTTGTCCGGTCTGACGGAAGATGTTCAGATGGAAGTCCTTGAGGAGGTCTTTACCAAGCCCGAGAAGCTCCTGCTAAAGGAGTATCGGGATGAGTCCGAGGATAAGGAGCATTTTGACCTTCTGGAATTCTTAAACTGGGTAAAACAGATCCTTCACAGGGAGAGTCCGCGTCTTTTGGCATCTGTTGGGGATGAAAATGAGGATTATTCCGATATATCAGAAAATGTAGTCTGCAAATTTGATCAAAACGTATGTGAAGGCATCCGTATTGTATACCAAAATAAGCTTTACGATTACAGTATCTATGAGTCAAGGAGAAAAAATGAGCGAATTTATTGAAAATCTGGTTAATGCAAAATTGAGAAACATGAAAAACATGAACAATGTCTACGAGGTTGGTTATGTTTCTAAGGTAAGAGACTATATTTTGGAGGTTGTGGGGCTTGAGTCAGTGGGCTTTCATGAACGTGTGGTTATTGCCAATCATTCTGTGGGATATGTAACTGCAATCGGAAAGAATTCGGTAATGGTTGCGCTGCTCCAGAGAACCAACGTAATCTTTGTAGGCGATGAGGTAGTGACAACGGGGTATGACTTCTGCGCCATGTATTCCAAGGCTGCCATGGGACATATCGTGGACATTTTTGGTGAAGATCGTCTGATTGGTGAGAAATTCGAGAATTTGAAACCTCATATGATTGAGACACCTGCCATTCCGATTATGGAAAGAGGAGAGGTTAACCGTCCTTTCTATACCGGAATCGCCGGTATTGACCTGATTTATCCCATCGGATACGGACAAAGACAGTTGATTATTGGGGATAAGAAGACAGGAAAGACCCAGATTGCGCTGGACACCATCGTAAACCAGAAGGACCGCAACGTTATCTGTATTTATGTGGCAGTCAATAAGACCAAGAAAAATATCAGAGAGTTGTATGAAAACCTGATGAAGAAGGGCGCCATGGAATATACACTCATTCTGGCGGCATTTAATGACGATGAACCTCCGGTATCCTACTTTACTCCTTATGCAGGACTTTCCATTGCGGAAAGCTATATGAGGGAAGGACAGGACGTGCTTGTGGTAATTGATGACCTGAAATCCCATGCGGATATTCACCGTGAAATCAGCCTTCTGTCAGGGAAGATTCCCGGAAGAGATGCCTACCCGCCGGATATTTTCTATACCCATTCAAGGCTTCTTGAAAAAGGCTGTCAGCATAAGGATGGCGGTTCCATTACCATTCTGCCGATTGTAGAGACAAGAGGTGGCGATATCACAGACTATATTTCCACAAACATTATTTCCATTACAGACGGTCAGCTGGTATTGTCAAAGAAAAATTTCGAGAAGGGTCTCAAACCCGCAATTAATTACGGACTCAGCGTATCCCGTTTAGGTGGTGCGGTACAGGAAGCAGAGATGAAGAAGATTGGTGCAGTGGTGCGTCGTAATTTCTTAAGTTATCTGGAAACCAAGGAAGTTTACCAGCTTGCTAATGTGGATGAAATGAGCCCGGAAATGCAGCAGAGTCTGAAGGAAGGGGAAGAACTGCAGGAAAGACTGTTACAGTATAAGTTCTCTCCGAGAACACCTGAGGAGATTAAGAGCCACTTCATGGAAGTTGTAGGAAATCAGTTATGAGTATAAAAAGCGTTGTTAAGGTAATGAATTTCCACTCCCTGCTTCGAGTGGATAAATCGAGAGAAAAAGCCAAAAAGTATCTTGCGGTGGAGAAGGTGTTGACGGACATGATTGACAACATCGTAAATAACCGCAATATCGTGCTGGATTATAAGACTCTTCGCGTTAAGGAGGATATGCCGGTGCTCAACATTTATCTGGGCAGTGACATGGGGTTTTGCGCGAACTTAAATACGTTGGTAAACCGGGAGATGGAGACAGAGGAAGAAAATGCCAGACAGATTATTATCGGCAGAAAGATCCGGCCGGTTTATCAGGAACGGATTCTCCTTCATCTGACGAGAGAAGAGTATGAGGAGAACAACTCTAAGGTCATGAAGATTCTGGAGGATGGAATCCGTGGACTGGAATATTCCAAAATCAATATTATCTACAACCATTACTATAATTCCACGCAGGTTGAATTGCAGAGGAAGCAGATTTTCCCTATGGTAAACACCAACAGGGGAGAGGAAAAGAAGGATCTGTATAAAGAAGACTTTGCCTGTGAAGGGGATATCAACAAGCTGTTGGAGGATCTCATGGTTCTGTATATGCAGTATTCCATGGAAATTGCATCCGCCACCAGCAGTGCAGCAGAAAATATGACCAGACAGAATGTGACCACGGAATCCTTACATAAGATTGATGAGCGTGAAGAAGTTGCACAGATGCAGGAGCGCAAGGCAAATAAGGATAAGCAGTTTGCAAAGGTTCTGGATAATTTCACTAAGATAAAGCATTATTAGGAGGGCTGATATGAGTGACGTATGTGTGGGGAAAATCATCTCCATTTCCGAGTTAAATGTTCAGATCATGATTAATGACGAAAAGGTTAAATATCATGATATGCTTTATGCGATGAACAAGGGAAAGAAAATCCAGTTTGAAGTTCAGGAGGAGGACGGAAGAGTTGCGTCCTGTATCCCCTTCCAGAATGTTGTGGGACTAAAAAAGGGACTTGATGTCTTTAAGGAAGCACACGGGCTTGAAATACAGTACAGCGATGAGATTTTGGGCAAGGTATTTGATTCCTACGGCGGTCTGATTGACGACAGCCATATCGAAGAGGTTTCCAAAAGAAACGTGTATAACAGGAACATTTCACTGGAGGAAATCAATCTAAACGGTGGTATTCTCTGGACCGGAATCAAGGTGCTGGACTTCTTTGCTCCCATGCAGAAAGGCTTTAAGATGGGTCTTTTGGGAGGTGCCGGTGTAGGAAAGACGGTATTGATCAAGGAGCTGATCAACAATGTGTATAAGGGCTTTAATTCCAACTCTGTCTTTGTCGGTGTCGGCGAACGTTCCAGAGAAGGAAAAGAGCTTTATGATGAGATGAAGGATGCAGATCTTCTGGACAAGATGGCAATTGTTTTCGGACAGATGGGAGAGAACTCCGCAGCCCGTTCCAAGGCAGTATTTGCCGGTTTGACTCTGGCAGAATATCTTCGTGACGAAAAGGGACAGGACGTACTTTTGTTCGTGGATAATATTTACCGTTATGTACAGGCAATCAGTGAGGTAAATGCCGAGCTTTCCCGTATCCCCATTGAAAACGGTTATCCCGCCAACATCAACACGGCTGTCAGCAATGTGGAGGAACGGATCAACTCTACCGGAAAGGGTTCTATTACCTCCTTCCAGGCAATCTACATTCCTGCGGATGACCTTACGGATCAGGCAGTTCAGACAATTACCACCCATCTTGACGGGCAGATTGTACTGGATCGTAAAGTGGCAGAAAAGGGCTTATATCCCGCTGTGGACGTATTTACCACCACCAGTAAGCTGATTGATATTGATAAGATTGGGGAGCGCCACTATCATCTGGTGGAGGAAGCCTTAAGATATTATTCCCGTTATCAGGAACTGGAGGAAATTATTGCCGTTTTGGGTATTGAAGAGCTTTCCGTATCTGACAGAAATGTATTTTATCGTACAAGAAAGCTGCGTAACTATTTTACCCAGCCCATGTTTGTTGCGGAAAATTATACCGGTATCCCGGGTGAGTTTGTCAATATTGACGACATTCTGGATGATGTGGAAAATATTCTGTCCGGTAAGTACGATGAATTTGATGAAAATAATTTCTTGTATATAGGTAAATTCAATGGAAGAAAGAATTAAGGAAAAAAAGTATAAAATCAGTGCGGAAGTGGTTGACCGTAAGACCGGTGTACAGTGTTTTGACAATATCCGGCTGATTCGTTTAAAGAGCTGTGACCACAATCTTCTGATTATGGAGGATTATATGCCGGTAATCGGGGAGGTAACAGGTTTTGTAGAGTTTGTCTTTGACGATAAGACGGTTAATTTCAACCCGATTCACGGTTTCTATATGCATAAGCAGAATAAGTTTTCCCTGCTGATTGAAAGCCACATGGAGCAAACGGAAACTAGGGAAAAGGCAAAAAGTAACGGGTAACAGCGGAGGGAATCATCATGCTGGAAAATATAGTAGAACAGATTATGTTGTTGAAATCCATGATTGTGATTGCAGCAGTGGGAACCATTGCATTGACTGTTTTCTGCCTGGTTTACTGTCGTAAATTTTCATGGACTTCTTCGAATCTGAAGCTGCTTGGCTTCTTTTATGGTATGGATATGGCAGACACGTTTGTTCTGGCAGTGTGTATGCTAAAGCTGTTTCTGGTTATTTCCCTGCTGTTTTCAAAGGGGAGAATAGAGCTGATCCATATTTATTTCTTTGGGGTTTTGGTCATTGTCTGTAACTTTTTTAACAGGAAGCTGAAGGGGGTTTTTGTAAATCTCTTTAACGGAGCAATCATTATGGGAGTTTTGTTTGTGTCCAATCTTCTGCTTTCTTATTTAAGGGAAATTCTCTTTGATGTCAAGATTGCAATTGCCCTTATATTTCTTGCAGTATTTCTGATTCTGTATGCAGCTTATGATGTGGGATACTGCGTGCTTTCCATTATAGAACGCAGGGAAAACAGAGAACAAAACAGCAAAGCAAAGGAAAGAACAAATAAAAGGCAGGTAGAGGAATGAGACGTAGAAGACAGCCCACAGCGGCTTCAATGATACAAATTGGTCTGGCAGGAATATTGATTATCCTTCTTGTTCTGCTGGTCGTGTGGTGGGGCGACGGGCTTAACAGCTACGACCCGGAAGAAGGCACTTATCAGTATGTGGCAGGGGTAAAGGTAGATTTTTCCGAGAAGGCAACTTACCGTAACAATAAAGGCAGTGTCAGCGTGTGGGATGATGGAGAGGAACATACTCTTGACAGTATTCCGATCCTTTATGAGAATGAGAGAAAAATGACTCTCCCGGTTAATATGATAATCATGATGCCTTCCCAGAGCGCAACGGTAAGGAGGGTTAATTACTTTACCACCATTAAGGAGAAAAACGGCATTGTCACGCTGGAAAAGGACAAAAAAACTGCAGATGTTTTTGGAGGTTTTCTCTATGACGGGGAAGATACCTATGTATTTCTTGAAAGGATGACTTTTTACATTGGCTCAAGAAAAATAGTAATGGAGCCCCTGTCTTATGCAAACGTGGCTTACAAGCAGTATGTGGAATATTATAACAGTGCTGATAATTCCCATGAATGGGTGTCCATAGATGATATAGAAATCAGAGCGGAATCTGATAGCGGTTACACCATTGATCTGGGAAAAGATGTGATAGATATGGGATCGGGTGAAATGCTGATTTATTCAGCAGTTGATTCGCTGAAGGTCATTACAATGAGGTAATAACTTATGAAAAAAATCTGGTTGGGTATCGGTGCAGCAGTGATTGTGATTTTGCTGCTTCTACAGACAAAATTTAATGTATTTATGAGGCTGGAGCAAAATGGATATGCCATTGCCGACAGCGAGATTAAGAAGACTCTGATGCTGAATCCTGAAGAGGTTTCAGGGGATGTTTCTTTTTCCTATTATCGCTTTGAGGCATTGGACTATATCTATCAGCGTGGAAATAAATACTACATGGGTGAAAAGAAGAAGCAGGAAATTGATCTGGGCTTTCCGCTTTACGTCAATGGCGGTGCAGGAATTTTATTTACAGATAATTCCGGCACTCTTTTTGATGTGGATTTTGAGGCGGCAGAAAGTTATTCCGGATTGACTGTCAGTGAGGGAATTTCCTACAACCCCGGCGGGGACAGGGCGGATGCTGCAGAGTTTATTTTTTGTGGATTATCCAATGGGATGTTTATCAATTTAGACACATTGTCTTATGAAGACCGCGGGGAAATGCGGGAAGTTGACCGCAACAGTATTATTTATTTTAATGAAGAATATTTTACCTACAGTGAGCAAAGCAGTGGGGAAGGGAACTATCAGGTATGTAGAAACATCAGTGCAGATGATATAGTCAGCATCCATGGGCAGGAGCTTACCTATCGTGAACTGCTGCTAAAGCTTCAGGTCATTGGGGAAAAGAAACCCCGTGCTTCCAAATCGCCGGAAGCGACCCAGCCTGTGGCGACCATGACACCGGAACCGGCTGAATTGGAAGAAAGTGAAGTTCTGGAAGCTGAAGAAGAGAAACAGGAAAAAGAAGAGAAGGAAAAAGAAGAGAAGGAAAAGACGGAGAAGGAAAAGACGGAGAAAACGAAGGAGCCGAAAAGTACGCCCCAAAAGAACGAGAGGGAAAACCACACAACACAACAGGTTCCCCAGCAGAATCCTGCACCCAATGTGCCGGGATCACAGCCCCAAAGCCCGCAGGGACAACCCTCTACGTCACAGCCTCCAAGAGGAACCCGCCCGGATAATCTGCGCCCGGATAAGGATGTTCCAAAGGAACCGACAGTAGTAGACTATGTGAAGCCGACAGTAACAGTAAACGGTGTGACAGCAGGAATCTATAGAATTATGCTGGACGTTACGGTAGATGATCCGGCGAGAAGATTACATACTTTAAGAAAAGTGCAGTTTGAATTCTATGAGGTTGGATCTAACGGAAAGGAAACACTGGTTTACCGTACCTATACAGGGGCAAGCAACCAGAAGCTTTCCGCAGGGGATGGCAGTATTAAGCCGGATACTACTTATCGCATTAACGCGTATTTTACTTATTTTGATGAGTACGACAAAATGATCGTGGAGAGTATTCCGTTAGATCAGATTATCACGGGATCAAAGATCACAACAGGTTCTTTCTCTGATCTGGGAGTGATTGACTTCGGGAATCCCCAGCCTGAATACTATTATGACCGCTATCTGGAACTTCCGACGGTAAGATATGCAGATGGTTCTGACGAGGAAGCAATCTATGGAATCAACCGAAATGCGGGGATTAAGCTGATTGTGGAGGGAAATTCCCTTTCAAACAGCGGCTTTAGGTCAGAAACCACATTGGATGCGGCAGTGATCCGCAACTTTAAGAGTCATATCAATGCTGACTTTAAGTCAGCCTCCAATTTGGAAGCCAAAAGTAAGTATAAGTTTACCATCATAGCAGAGGACTATTTTGGAAACAGGCTTACGTTGATTAATAATACAGGAGAATTCGAGACCTGTAAGTCAAGACCTGTGGGCAATCTGGAGGTAAAAGAAAACAAGCTTGGAAATTTCCAGATGCAGGTGAAGATGACGGATCCGGATGAATCTGCAATACCGGCAGAAGCAGGGACAGGCTATGATGTGTATCTGGTATATTCCAGAGAGAGAAGTGAAGTGAATCCTGTTACAAAGGAAGAATGTGATGCATACCTTGCAAACGGAGGTCCCGTAGAGGGAGGAAAGGTTGCATTTGTCTATAAATTCAGCGAAAGTGAATATAGAGATTCCGAAGGCAAAATAAAAATTGATCAGATTGTCCAGACTGCCAATCTGGATTTGAATGAGAAATATTTTGCTTATTTGTACTGCGATTACAATCTGAATAATAAAAAGGGAGATGTGCGTTTCGGAGAGATTGCAAGCCTTAACTTTACTTCCGCTTCCCTCTCTTCTCTGGGAGATATTTATGTGAAGGTTGATATCTCCAATGTGATGGCACACAGCGCCAATATTGCGTTTACACTGAATGCAGACCGTACCGTAGATGAGTTAGAGAAGCTTCTTAGTTCAGTGCGCTTTAATATTGTACGTACCAATGGCGAGGAGGAAGTGACGGACTCCTATATTCAGTTTGATACAGGGGCGATGACGGCATTTTCCGGCTATGACCATGGAACCAATGAGAATCCTAAGCCTTTTCCATGGGATTTGTCCGGTAATCCGGTGGCCGCTGTTATGATGGATGCCAATTTCTTTAATGGTTCTCTGTCAGAACAGCAGCATGAATTAAAGAGCATGACGGATTATACCATTGTGCCTGAAATCAAGGCGACTTACAATGGAAAAGAATATGATATGAATGTCAAGCTTACCACTTCTACCTTCAAGACGATGAAGGAACCTGCAACGGTAGAGGTGGAAAATCTTCTTCTTGCAGCCGGAACCTTACGGTTTAACGTAAAGATTAATGACCCTGACGGTGCAATCGTGGGCAATTCCGGGCATATGGTAAGAATGAATCTGTACCAGCAGGATGGTACCTTTATTCAGGCAATCCGTATTCCCAAAAATACAGAGGAATTTCAGGAAATTGAGATTAATAATCTGCAGAAGGACAAGAGACTGAAATTGACCTTTATTGCCGTGGAGTATAACGAGGGTTATACAAACAGCACTTATGAGTCCAACAAGATATTGAGGGAAATTCTGATTGATGATTCGTTAGATTTGACAGGAAGCATCAAGCTTCAAAACATTGTGGAAGGCAGTGGCAGCGGTAAGCTGAATGCAAATGTAACAGCAACTATTAGTGATAAAGATAAGGTATTAAATAATAGCTGTTATTATATACAGGTACAGAAAAACGGAGAGGATGTAACGGCGAACTATCCGGCGTCCTATGATGTGCCGGGAATTGGTGGAAGCTATGCCGGGACAGAAATTAAAAAGAATTTGATTTTTGCGGTTGATAAGGGAAAGAATACCTATCAGCTTACCTTGTATGTTATGATTAATGGACAGAAGCTGGTGCTGGATACTCTTACCTTTACTTCGGAACAGACTGTAATTGCAATCAACAGTGCAGAGGAATTTATCTGGAAAATCAAGAATAATCCTTCCGGCAAGTTTGCAGTTACCAAGGATATTACCCTGGATAGCAGCCAGGGCTATGCGAATCCAAATGATCCATCCCAAACCGCAACACCAAAGAGAATTACAAATAACTTTAACGGTCAGATTGACTTCCAGGGATATACGCTTGACTACACCTATCGTTCAAGTGGAAGTGGGCTGTTTGCCAATATCGGTTCCAAGGGCGAAGTTTCCAATCTGGTGATGAATGTGAGAATGGAAAACTCTGGGTCTTCCGTTTGGGATGATGGTGTGCTCTGCCGCCTTAACTATGGAAGAATCCATGATGTGGTAGCAACCTACAAAGGAGGAGAAATCGCGAGAAACCAGCATATTGGTCTTCTCTGCCGTGTCAATGCGGTTTCCGGTGTTATTGAGAATTTCGTGGTAAGCAATGAGCCGGAGGAGGGAACCATGCCCTTTACTGCATGGACGAACGCAGGGTTGGTATGCGCTTCCAATGGTGGTATCATTCGCAACGGCTATGCCTATGGAGATCCCATTTTTACAGATATTTCGGAGCCTTCGGTAGGGGGAGAACTGAGAGTCGGAGGAATTGCCGGAGCACAGGGCTCTATGGGACGGATCAGCAATGTCTTCAGCTTGGTGGATGTGATTGTTGCAAATAAAAAGCGTGCATCAAACCAAAATACGGCTGTGTACAGTTATGGCTCTATCGTGGGAAGAGCTTGGGGAAGGGTTTCCAATTGTTATGGGATTGGAGAATCCTTCTATAGTGAACCACTGGAGGGAGAAAACAAGAATATTAAAGTTGGACCGGCTGTCGGATACTTCGATGGAAGGAACAATAATGTTTATTACTGGAACGAAACCGGCACGGATTATACTGACACCAAGCAAAAAAGGATTGGACTGGAATCTCTTTATGATTACGGATGGCAGGCACAGCTGCTGGGCAGTCAGTTTATTACCTCCAATGTTGAGGTGGGATTCTATCCTCATGTGAAGCTCTCGTCAGAGCTTCCGGCTCAGCCCAACATCCCTCTGCCGGATCGTGCAGGCGCCAATCTGGTGGAACTGGTGTCGGCAGAAGTGGTGGAGTATGTGGACAATAAGCAGGCAGCCATCGTAAACTTCCGCTTCAGCAATACCCAGAATGCGGAAATTCAGAAGATTAATATTCAGAATCTGACAACGGAGATTGATGCAGACTCTATAGCCTCTGCAGACGGTTTTACCACACTTACGGCTAAGGTTTCCAATCCTACCAGATTCTGTTCAGCCTACGAAATTATGGGAGTAGAATGCTATCTGAGAGGCAAGCGGACGGTGGAATTTAATCCTTACCCTATTCTTTTGGTGGATTTCTATCGGAATATTTCCACACCGGAAGAGTGGTATGAGTATGTGGTCAAACAGCCTACGGAAAATGCCCGCCTGACAGCAGATATTGACTTTAGTGGGGTGGCGGCAAACCGGATTGTTGTCACCAAGGAATATACCGGAAAACTGGATGGTGGAAGTGCAGATGGTCATTCTGCCGGATATGCGCTTAAGAATATTACTATTCAGGAAAACAAGTGGAATAACGTATTTGCAAATAATATGAGAGGGTACATTACAAACCTCTGTGTGGAGAACCTGACACTGGGAACAAGTGCAGAGCCATACTCCCGCCCGGGCTTTATCAGGACGCTTCCAGGAATTGTGGACAATGTCCATATCCAAAATATGAGCGTTACCGGATATGAGCATGTGGGAGGAATTGCAGGCGATGCCACCTCAGGTGCAGAGATTACCAACTGTAGTGTCAGCAATATCAGGGTGGAATATAGGGAGCCCGCCAACTCTAACACGGTGGGACGTATCGGTGGACTGGCAGGCTCAATCAACGAAACAAGAATCAGCCACTGCTATGTGCGTGAATTAGATATGGAGGTAGCCGATATCAGAGAATGTGAAGGTGCAGGCGGTCTGATCGGATGGACACAGAATAGTTCCCTTGACAGTGCCTATTCCACCGGCGCAATGGCTGTCCGCGGTGTCCGCGTGGGGGGCATCGTAGGCTACTACACCAATGGAGAAACAGGTAACTGTGTAAAGAACCTGCTTTCAGGGACAGATGTGCTCTCTTATCAGGATAAGGTCGGAGGAATGATTGGGGAGGCTGGTGTGTCTGCTCTCTTAAATGACCGGAACAATGTCAGCGGTATCGCCCTTGGAAATGTGTTTGCAAATAACCCCGATGCGGAGAATGTGTCTTATACCATCGGGGATATGGCAGGTGTGAAGCTGTCCTTCCATGGCTCAGAGGTACAGCTTCTGAATGGAATGGTTGGTCAGGAAAAGGATGCCAATACCTTAGGGCTTCTTTCACTTGAACAGCTTCAGAAGGCCGAAACCTATACTGGCGAGGCAGGGATGGATGATGTCTATGACTATTCCAAAGCAGAAGAAGACCATTTCCCGGTACTCTACTATGAAGGCACCAGTATTCCACTTCCCTTCCAGAGTGATATTCCTTTAAGCAGCACCCAAATTACCAGAAATGATATTTCAGTAAGGAAAGTGCTCTTTGCTCCAGAGAATAACAGGATTATTCTGGAGGTAAATACTACGGATGATGCGGAATATCTGGTAACCGGTGTAACCATTGCAAACCTGAAGCAGGATGCAAACAGGAATCAGGAGTGGGAAGCCGCAACACCCAATCTGCTTACAGCAGGCGGGGGAAGAATTATTACCCATTATCTGCCGGAAAACCAGCAGGAGCATTGGCAGGACAGTTATCTGCTGACCGGAATCAATTATAAGAAGACGGTTAATGGGGTGACTTATACAGGGTATGCAGATTTTACGAAGGAACCTGTCCGGATTCCCCTTACCCTTTATGCGGATATTTATGATGTTGAAACATGGACACACTTCATTAATGAAGCTAATAATTACGGCAATTATGAAAATTACCGCATTACCAGGGATATTAACTTTTCCGGCATGGGGTATACCATCAACGCCAAGCTGGGACGTCTTAAAGGAGATACCGGAATTGGGGATGGAATGGCAACGCTTTCATGGATCAATCTGTCCGGCTCTATGAAGAATTTTATTTTCCGTCTGAACACGGAGATGACTAATCTGGCTTTTGAAAATTGCAGCATCAGCTCCTCAGACAGAGATGGTGTGGGGCTTGTGGGAGCCTCTGCTGCGAATATTAAAAATATGGCATTTAAGGATATTACCATTACCAATAATGGTGCCCAGAAGGCTGTTACAGGTCTGATCGGCTATCAGATTGGTGGAAGTCTGGAGAACATTACCATGGAGGGCATTACCATAACCTGTGATAAATCAAGCCAGTCCTATGTGGGTGGATTGGTAGGAAACTCTACAGGTTCCACCCTCTATAAGAATATTGAAGGGAAAAATATCCAGGCAACCGGTACTTCCTATATTGGTGGTATGCTTGGTTATACCAGCAGAGCTTCCTTTGAGGATATTGCATTTGAGGATGTGAAGATCATTGGGCGAAGTCATTATGTAGGTGGTATCATTGGGCATAACAACAGTCCTAGAACCGGCAGTAAGGCGCCACACATGTGGAATGTTTCCCTCAAAGGAACTCCTGCTTATGATGGAGATGGACGGGTAACTGACTCCACCACAGTGATTGAAATCAGATCGGATATGACAGGAAATGCGAATTACACTGGTGGAATTGCAGGAAGATGCATGGGATACCAGGTCGGCTGGGGAAGAGCAGCAGGTACCGGAAGCAGTGCCATCAATGTAGAGGGAATTGTGATAAAGGCATGTGGTGGAGGTGTTGGAGGAGCCTTTGGTGAATCCGGTGGCTGCCAGAATGTGACCGTTAAGGACGTACTGATTACGGGAAACAACCACAAGCGTTCCGGAACACCTCCAAGTCAGGTGGGAGGTCTCAGCGGAAGGCATAACTGGGAGAATTCTTATAACAACGTTTATAATGTCAAAATTGATGTGGAGGATTGTCGACAGGTTGGTCTGCTTAACGGTAATAGGGTAAATAATGGAAGTACCAATTACTGCTATGTGCATGATTCTGACTTAAAGGTAACAAGGACATCAAGAGCAAATGCGAACGATACTGTCTGGGATGTAGGTGGTCTGATTGGACGCAGTGACGGTTCAACTAATTATTGCGGCGTTTATGACAGTACGGTAGTTGCCGCAAATACGTCAGCAAACTCAGGCTACAGCAATGTGGGCGGTGTAGTGGGGTATACATCAGGAACAGTGAACAGATGCTTCTACTATGCAGAGCCGGGAAGTAGTGCACATCCGGCTGCAAAAGAAAACTATAAGATACAGGGAAACCGTTATGTAGGTGGCATTGTTGGTAACCATAACAATGGTGGACTTAATATATCTTATTCTAATGCAAATGTGATTGCAGACGATCAGTATGCAGGAGGACTTTCCGGCTACTATAACAACGGATATACGGTTACAACTACCAGTGGAAAGAAAATATATGGTTATTCAGGTGTTTATTTAAGACACAATTACTTTGCTGGAACAGTCAAAGCAGCCAGAAATGCCGGTGGTGCTATTGGTGTAAACAGCATGGCAATATCAACGGCAGTTGCAGAGGCTCATAATAGAAACGGAGGAAGAAGTACTAAAACAGATGAGTCAAATGGAGGATTCAAGAGTGGGTCTGCTATGGAAAAAGATTATACCCATGCAAATCTAATTCTTGCAAAAACAGTCAGTGCAGATAATGGTACGGCATATGCATTTTCGGGAGCGCAGGATGGTTTCGAAGGAAAGGCAAATCAATGGGATAATCCAAGTGGTAAATACCTGTCGACTCAGGATAAGGCATGGCTGACTCTTTTCTTTGCAGGAATGCAGGTAGGAACAACAGGTGCAGAACAGGAACTGTATTCCATGCCAAATGATGATACTGTTCCTGAATATGCGAAGAATGTTGGAAGCAGCTGGCGATATGAGATGTGGAATCCCACAGAGGATGGCAGAGATAACAGTTGGAATAAAGGATATAAGCCCAAAGTAAATGCGCGGCTGGTTACCACAGAGGATTTAAAGGGCGATAATCAGTATGACACTTTTAAGGTGTTGTATTGGGTAACCCAAAATTATGTTTCCGGGGGTACCGGAGATAAGACCATGAAAGGCGATTACCACCGTCTGATTTACAGTACGGTCAATAATCAGGCAGAATGGAATGTCGTAGGAGATGCAAGCAGATATCAGGGCAAGGATTATCTGCCCCATATCAGGGTCAATACGGCAACAGGTGCAATCAACGTAAATAATGATAAACTGGTAAAGAAACAGAGCGACCTTGGGATTGCGCTGACCATACCGGAATGGAGTGGAGCAGCAAGGATGTCGATGTCATCATTCAGCTTAAGAGAAGAAGCCGAAACCTATGCGACCATCTATCCGGTGGATGCAGATCAGGTTAATCTGGAATTCAGTCAGGACCTGGTAGACTATGGCGGTTACTTTACGCTCTCATACGGAGACAGGGTCATTACCAAACAGCTGATTAAAAAGCGTGTTTATACCTATAGTTATGATTATGCCAAGAACTTAAAGCTTACCTATGGCTGTGCGGACATTGAAACCTATGAAGAGCAGATGGCAGAGACTGGAGCGACAACAGCTGCCGGAAGTCTGGCAGAAGGAGCGGGGGCAACAGAAGCAGAAGAAGGAATAGCGGCAGTAGTAGCATCATTATCCGCTGAGCAGGAACAGGCACTGCTTTTACAGGAGGATCTGTTATTGGAACTTGATACCATTTATTACATGTCTGCATCACTGGCAAGGCATGTGATGGTTTATGGTAATGAGTATTACTACATCAGTGAGGAAGGAATTGTGCACGGCTTTGGTGCATCTTCCTCAAGCCAGAGCGCAGGGGCTGGAGCATCTTCGGAAAGCGCGACAGGTGGTGGAGATGAAGGAGTCGTTGATGAAACTGCACAGACGCTGTCCGGTTCCTATATTACCATCTATAATGGACATGCACTCAGCGAGGATGGCAGCGTGATTGACGTAAATGGTGCAGGCACGATAAGGACAGCAGCAGGATGTACGCAGTTAAGTCAGGCAGTCCCCATGCAGAGCTTTGATTATGGCGGATATCGGATTGAAACTTATTCGAAGTTTGCGGAGGTGCTGAATTCAGATGTTGTGCCGAAGGAAGCACAGATTTTAAAAGGCTATACCGGTAATGTGGGCTTCATTGACGGAAGTATGGAGAACATTAAGGATTCGGTATTGTTGTATACCAAGGATGGAAATGAGTATCAGACCATTCTGGGTGCGGACGGTATCATGATTGATATGTTCCAGGGAGATAATCTCAATGCACCTGAAGACTTTAAGAGCAGCGGAATCGTCTACATGACCAACAACTTAAATTGTAATGTGCCCTTTGTTCTGGTGGAATATCAAAATGGAGGTATTGTAGGATACAACTACATGACAGGCGAGTACCTGTTTGACAATTCAGTTAAGAATGTAATGAGCCTGTTAGATTACACCAAGGTATACTTTAATGGCGATAAATCCATGTATGCACAGGTAAGCAGTTCTTATGCAGCCAATAGGAAGACTGCGGAAATTGTGGGAACGTCGGAGCGCTTGCTGGAGCTGGTTGAAGGCAATTCAGATGAGATTAATGTAAATGGAAACAGTGCCGAAAACGGGGTCGAGAGCGAAAGCGAGGACAAGGAGAAAGCCGGAGAGGATAAGGCTAAGACAAACGGTAACACGGAACTGGCACAGTCCGGCAGTACCGGCGACAAGCTGTCCGAAACCAAAGATTCAGCAGCTGTGGGAGAAGCCAAAGGCGAGGATGATACAACAGCCGCTGCCAATAATTCTGACGGCGTAGTCGCAGCAGGAATTGTGGAGGGAAGCAGCACCACTACAGAAACTCAAAATGGCACAGTTCAAAGCAGCAACAGCGAGGACAATGCAGTCACAGCTGCCCTTGGAGCAGAAAGCGCAAATCCTCTCACCGATGCAGAGAAGATTGTGGGAGAAGGAAGAGGACAGGGGGATAATGTGATATCCGGTACAGAGACAGGAAATGGATCGAATACGGAGATTACGGATTCGGTTGGAGGTGTCAGCAGCATTACCTCAGCATCCGGAAGTAACAGTGCTTCGAACTCCGCTACGCAAGCAGGGGCGTCCGGCAGCAGTACAGGAAATGCCGGCGATGAAGAAAGTAAAATTGATATTGATAAAATTGATGTCAGCGCATTGACTGCAGATCAGGCAGAAGCAGGAAGCGGAACAGGTGCCGCAGGAAGTGGAGCAGGTGTAGCAGGAAGCGGAACAGGTGTAGCAGGAAGCAGTGCAGGTGCCGCAGAAAGCGGAACAGGCGAAACAGAAGGCGGATCAGGTGAAGCCGTAAACGGTACAGGCGCAGCAGGAGGCAGTGCAGGTGCCGCAGGAAATGGAACAGGCGAAACAGAAAGCAGCTCAGGAACAACCGAAAAGAGCAGTACAGCTGCTAAGACCTCTACAGCCGGAACCACAGTCATCCGTGCAACAGACGGCATCAACAACGGAGACAGTGGTGTTTCAGACTTAGGAAGTCTGGATGATGAGGAAAGAACAGATGCATTGGAAACATCCTCAGATGATGGGGCAAAGGATTCCGAAAAAGACTCATCAGAAAACTCTGATTCAAGTGGGGAAGCCGAAGGGCTGATTACGGTATACAACCAGTCTACAGGAACTTATGAAATCGTAGATGTGGAACAGTATTTCAACGTACCGGTATATCGGTCCGAGAACCAGAAACTGCAAATCCATGACCTGAGCGCATACGCCGGTTACGCACAGGAAAAGGAAGAAAAGAAACAGGCAGATGGTCTGATGCTTTATGTGCTGGTGGCAGTTGCAGTAGTTACAGGAGTAGGATTTACCTACTACTATCGCAAACGGCATAAATATAAATAATTATAAAATAGTGTAAGGAAGACCTGTATCGGAGAGCGATACAGGTCTTTTTTTCGAGAAATATCGGTTGACATAACGAAATATTCTTCCTATAATTATGAAAAGGGGAGTGATTTGTTTCTATCTATTCTTGTTATTGCGAGGGGCTTACAGTGATAATTGACAATAGAGATGGGATAAAACCTTCAGAAATAGGGTGCTTTCCCGACTTGAAGGCACTTTGGAGCACGTTTCCGAGAGATACCAGATTACATATGGAGCGTGTCGGAAAGTATGCTGATATCATGTATCGGTATATGGTAGAAAATAACATAGAAGATATCAATAATAGAGAGGGGGAGAATTTCCTTACGGTAAGCAGGGAGATTTTCGCCCTTCATGACGTGGGGAGGCATTATATCCCCTTTGCACTGCTTAATAAGGTCGGCAGGCTGACTCCTGAGGAGATGCAGCTGCTCAAGGATCATACAGTGAATGCAAGACGAGCAATCAAGAGTATTTATAAAAAGCCCTTTTCGGACGATATCATGAAATGGTGGGAAGAAATTGCAGTGTACCATCATGAAAGGTTCGATGGAACCGGTTATCCCGAGCAGCTTTCGGGGGAGGAAATTCCGCTTGGAGCACGGATTTGCGCCATCGCAGATGCTTATGATGGAATTGCAAGCTGGAAGCCCTATAAGAAGAAGCAGACCACCAAGGAAGAGGCTGTGGAAATTATTGAAAGCGAGGCAGGAAAGCAGTTCCAGCCGGAGCTTGTGAAGGTCTTTAAGAAGTGCACTATGTGGTTTTAGATGCGGTTTACGAAATAAAAGAAGAAGGTACGGGTTAATTATTCATGAAAGAGCGGAAACGTTTTCGAAAGTCAAAACTTGATAATGGAGAGAAGAAAGAAAAAGGCAGGATCAGACGTACACTGCTCAGCAGATTCGACTTTTTGAACCGCTTCAGACACTGGTATTTGGGCGGGGTCAGCCTCTTTCGAGGCTTTTTCCGTGTCCATGCAGCGAAACAGACGATTCTGCTGATTTTGGCAGCATTGTCAATCTGTTTTCTTATGGCGGCATTTTATACCAATGCAGGAGAGTTCGTAGTGAAGGTAGACAGAAAGCTTGCAGAGGATGGCTTTTACCTTTCGGAAATCCCTAATTTTGATGAAAAGCTGATTACCCTAAAGGCTGTGGCAAAGGATGATGTGGATAATATCAATATTTTTGATATCAGCAGTGATGTGATGGAACCGGACGGAGTGCATCACGGAAAAGATTATTTTGCATATACCTTTTATGCGAAGAATGAGACAGGGGAGACACTGGACTATCGGTATACGCTTTATGTGAGAAACAGGACACAGGGGATTGAGAAGGCAACCTGGGTAATGCTCTTCCATAACGGCAAACAGGAAATTTTTGCTTTGGAGAATGAAAATGGCTATCCTGAGTGCCAATATTCGGAATTCGAGTTCCCCTTTACCAAATATGCGAAGAACCCGGGGAAGCAGCAGACGACCATAAGCAGAAAGAACCCGGGACATATTACGCAGGAAATAATAGACAGACAGGAAATCAGAGATCTGGATGGTGTCTATCAGCTGAATACCATTCCCTTTGCTTCATCTAAGACGATTTGTACGGGGCTTCGGGAAGAGTTTGAAAATGAAGGAATGGATAAATTTACTGTGGTCATCTGGCTTGAAGGTGAAGACCCGGAATGTGTGGATGAGATTATCGGCGGTGAAATCGAACTTGCAATGAGCTTTAGTTATTAATAAAGAAGGCTAATAATGAGAGGGATTACGAGAGGAATTATTTGAGATGGAAAATTCAAAAAATGAAAGAGAAGAAAAAAAGAATGTACGAGGGTTGAAAGCAAAGCTGCTGATTGTGCTTTTGTATGCGGCGGTTCTCTCCACGGCAACTTATGCGTGGTTTACACTGAACAACAAACCCAGGGTATTTAATCTTGCCTTGTCGGCGGGAGGATCGGCAGACCTTTTGATCGCAGACGATACAGGCGGTGGCCCCGGCGAATACAGTGAAAAGCTGGATTTAAAAGCTGCACGTCAGGATCCGGTGCGGATGGAAGAGATGGAGTTGAATCCCGTGACCACGAAGGATGCCAAGACTTTTTATCAGCCTGTTTATACCGGAAAAGCAGTTACGGATGTAAAAGAAATTAAAGAAGATGAACTGTATAAGACTTATGTATATAAAAAGACCTTTTACCTGAAAGCGGGAAGCTTAAAGAATAAAAGCGGCAGAAAGACAAGTGCCACGAAAAAAAGCTATGACATTATGCTTTTGGGAACCAAGCAGGAAGAGGAAAACAGCGGCTGCGTCATTAAGCATGTGGAGGGTTCTCCTTCCGAGGGCGGTGCAACAGCAGCAAATTGTATCCGTATTGCGTTCATCGTAGAAGGGCAGGATCAGATTCCTGTCTACGAGCCCAACAGCAATCAGCATAACAGTGGTGACAAGGCGACCAACAGCGTTGATTACGGTATCAAGGATACCTTGAAACAGCCATCAGAAGGTGGAGAATTTGAGGGTGGTGAGAACGGTTATTCCAAAAAGCTCTTTACCATCAAGGAGGAAGAGGATGTGAAGGTTACCATGCTGGTATGGATTGAGGGAACAGATGATGACTGTACCAATTCCATTCAGTTGGGAGAGATTATGGGAAATATCCAGTTTATTTCAAAGGATGCTGAGGAAACCGGCAGATAGGAAGGATAAAACATGAACGCTTTTTTTTATTACTTTTATAATTTTTTCAGAAGTATTTTTGAACATATCTGGAATGTGGTGGTTGCAATCAAGGATGCAATCTTTGGCATACTTGATATTCGATACTATGTAGAGCTGTTTAAAACCTATCAGGATGAGCTTTCGCCTTTTGGATGGGTGGCAGTTATTATCGTACATATTCTTTTGACTGCATTATTTGTTTTGATTGTTTTCCTGATATGGAAGGGGCTTAAGGTCGTCTTTCGGTTCAAGGTTCCGGTAGTGGAATATGAGAAGATGAAGGATGAAGTTGTAACATTAAAGCGGGAAATCATGAAGGCAAACTATGAAAAGGACAAGATTCTTGCCATGAAGATTTCCGAGCTTGGAATGGAGGTCAATCCGGAACTTCTGGACACCCCGGAGGAGCTGCTTGCAGCAGGACAGGAGATGAGCGAGGGAGAGAAGCCTGAGGAAGAGACGGAAGATGACGAAAACAAGGTGGAAGTAGTGGATACAAAGGAGAAGCGTTTCCCCAGACTTTCCAGCGTGGATCTTGTTTACAAGAGTCCCGATTATCAGCCACCTGAATATGATAACACCATTACGCTGGAAGAACTGTGTATTAATTTCAGAAACTTTGCAGCAAGCAGACTTGGTCTGTATTATGATTTAGAGGTCATGAAACAGGCATTTGCTTCCTTCGGAGCAGCAAAGATGCTGATTTTGCAGGGTATTTCCGGTACAGGTAAGACTTCACTTCCCTATGCCTTTGGTCAGTTTATCCAGAATCCAAGCGTTATCTGTTCCGTACAGCCTTCATGGAGAGACCGTACAGAGTTGTTTGGATATTATAATGACTTTACGAAGAAATATACAGAGACAGATTTCTTAAAGACGATTTATGAAGCACATTACTATGAAGACCCCAGAATAGTCATTCTGGACGAAATGAATATTGCGAGAGTAGAGTATTATTTTGCAGAAATGCTTTCTATTCTGGAACTTCCCAGAGAGGAAGAGCGTTATGTGTCTGTAGTATCCAATACGGCAGCCAATGACCCTGAACTGATGAAAGAGGGCAAAATCTGGATTCCAAATAATGTATGGTATGTTGGAACCATCAATAATGATGACTCTACTTTTGCCGTAGCGGATAAGGTTTATGACCGTGCGATACCGATTGATCTGGATGACCGTGCAGAGTTCTTTGAGGCGCCGGATACCCCTCCTATGCGTTTAAGCTACAAACATATGGAAAAGCTGTATCAGGAGGCAAAGGAAAAATATCCGGTTTCAGAAGAAAACCTGATTTTGTTGGATAAGCTGGATAAATACCTGATTGAACATTTCAGACTGACTTTCGGTAACCGTATAATGCGCCAGATGAAGGATTTCGTTCCCTGCTATGTTGCCTGTGGCGGAACGGAAATCGATGGCATTGATTTTATGTTTGCCAAGAAGATCCTGCGTAAGTTTGAGTCTCTGGGACTTGGATTTATCAGAGACGAATTGGACAGCCTTGTGGTTTATCTGGATCATGAGTTTGGAAGTGAAAATATGCGTATCAGTAAGGCATATCTGGCGAGACTTAAGAAAATGAGTGGTAACTAAGCCTGGAGAGAACAATGGCAAACACAGAAAATATCAAAAATGAAGAAAATATTGTCGGTACAGATTATGTACATGAAACATATTTGAATATGCATAAGGAAGAAATGCAGGAAGACCTTAAAGAGGATAAGTTTTATAACTATTTTTATAATCTTCTTGAGACGGGAAGTAATTTCTGCAAATTTTCCAACGCCAAGCTTGTAAAGAGTATTGACGAGGAGTGGGTGACGGCAATTGAAGAGGCAATGCCGTCTCTTCACTATGTCATTACACATCCTCGAAAGTTTATTGAAGAAGACCGTGAAGTGGTTAATGTGGCTATGGCGCGGAATATTACCACAGAATCCATCAGACACCTTCTTCAACACAGCAATCTGATTGATGAGTATAAGGAAGACGGCACTGTCATTCCCAACCGTATCTTAAATGTATTTAAGGAAGAAAGTCTTAATATCTATGAAAACCGTTTTATCTGTACGCTGGTGGCAGAATTGCAGTATTTTGTAAATAAGCGGTTTAACAGTATTTTTGAGGCAAGCAAGGATGAGGTGGGCACCTTCTTTGAGATGGAGAGCCGTGTGGACAACTATACAGAGGTCATTGAGTATAATCTGTCCGTAAAGATTAAGGAAAAACAGACCGATGTAAATAACGAGACGGAAAATGCCAATATTTTCGCAAGGATTGTCAAGATCCATCAGCAGATCAATATGCTGGCAGCCACGGAATTTATTGGGACCATGCGCCGCTATCCGGCAGTGTCACATCCCATTGTTAAGACCAATGCCATTGGCAAGAACAAGGATTATAAGGCATGCCATAAGCTTTGGAATTTTATCCATTCCTATAACAGAGTAGGATATAAGGTAAATATTGTAAAACAGGAACCGATTATTTCCAGACAGTTTGAAAGAGATATTTATAATACACTGATTCGCGATTATACAATGCTTCACAATAACATGGAGTTTCATAATGAAATTGACATCGACCGTCCACCCAAGGAAAAGGAGATGGACGCAAAGCAGATCAGACAGCTCTTGGATGAGATTGTAAGAAATACGGAGCTAAGTGATTCCAACTTAAGAAAGCTGATTGTTAAGGAACTGACAGACATCCAGTCCAAGAGGAAGGCAGAGCTTGCGGAACAGGCGCGCATCCAGAGAAGAAAGATGCGTGAGATCCAGAAAAACCAGGCAGCATCCCAGAATGCCTCTGCTTATCAGGAAGCAGGAAGAGAGGGCAGTCAGGAGCTGAAGGCGGCAGAAAAGAGCGGCGGCGTAGGAGATAAAATCAGCCGTATGCGTCAGAAGCGGCGAGAGAGGCAGACAAACCGTAAGGAAAAGAAGAAATGATAAAACGTGTGCTTTCATGGACAGGAAATTTGATTTTTGTGGCGGTGGTGCTTTATCTGTGCTACTTCATTACACAGGCGGTACAGGATCAGGCACCCAGCGTATTTGGATACCGGATGCTCCGGGTACTGTCAGACAGTATGGAGCCTGAATTTGGAAGTGGGGACTGTATTTTGGTTAAGGAAGCAGAACCGGAGGAACTTGCGGTAGGTGATATTATTACCTTTCATTCGGCTGATCCGACACTGGAAGGAAACCTCAACACCCACAGAATTGTGGATATTGTAAAAGACTATACCAATGATGAACTTGTTTTTTATACCAAGGGAGATAATAACAGCTGGAATGATGACTATCCCACCTGTTATGGGGATATCGTAGGAAAATACGTAAAGACCCTTGTATTTGGAAAGACCCTTTCAGCCTTTCTTGAAAAGCTTTCAAACCGAAGCTATTATTTTGCGATTGTAATTATACCGATACTTCTGTGCTTCTTATCCACTGTTTTACAGCTGGTAAGATCCATCATAAAAAGATGAAAGGTTGCAGATTAGAAAGTAGGCGCTTCCTATGAAGAAATTAAGGCAGTTATTTCAGGAAAAAATTATATTGAGTGCAATGATGTGTGTGCTTCTTCTGGTGGTACTGGTAACAGCGACCTACAGTTGGTATGCCATAAATAATTCTGCCAGAACCTATGACCTGCAGCTTAAGACAGGAGGAATTGGCGGTATCAAGGTGGCAGTAAAACCGGGAGGACCGGATATTATGACAGATGAAGCCGGGCTGGTCAAGAATGCCGATGGAATTCCTGTAATTTCCTTCCAGTTAAAGAAATTTGAGAATATCAATGGTGGAAAGGGCGGCGAGATTGCACCCGGCGCTTATGGCACACTACCCTTTTATATTACGGCATTAGCACAGAATATCAAAACTTATTCCATCAAGGTTCAGCTGAAATATGAGCTGTCAGAAAAAGCGAAAGCTACATTGACTGCAGAACAGAAGGCAAATATTGAGAAGTGGATTAGGGACCATATCATGGTCTATCAGAAAAAGGAAACTACGGCAGGCGGTATTGTAAAATTCTCAGAACCCCTTACTTACTATGTGGAGGAAAAGGATGCAGTGCCGGGTGCAAAGGGAAACCTTAAGTACAATGAGGAGGTAAAAGCAGAAATCTATTGGTCATGGAATTATGAATTGACAGACCATCCCAATTATCAGAGTATTGAACGTTTCCCAACTCATACGGACACATCTGAGGCAGCCCGTCAGGCTGCAGTGCGAAAGTACGATGAGGAGGATACCCTGCTTGGAAACTGCATTGAAAAAGTTTGGATTAATGTATATATAGAAGGCAAGAAGGAAGGAGAATAAGAGGCAATGAATAAAAAAAATAAATTAATATTGACTGCTGTCTGCATTCTCCTGTGTATTGCAACTGTGGGCGGCAGCTTTGCATGGTATCTGAGAGAGGAAGAAAAGCGCGCCCAGACGGAACAAGTGAAGGTTATGACTCCCTACAATCTGTATTTGATGAAACCAAATGCCACAGATACCCTGCAGTTTGCAGTCGGAAACCTCCATCCGGGAGAGACGAAACAGACGGTGATCTGTGTTTCTAACAAGCGTCCCGCGGACTTAGGAGGACTGACAGATACGGATTTGGCTGAGCTTGCAAGAGATTCTGCGTTTGGTTATGAACTGATGCTGGTACATACGGATAATCTGGCTGTGGATTATACAATCTACCCACTGGAAAGGCATGACAGGACAGGTGCATTGCCGGCAGGCGCAATTATTATGGAGGATGATACCAAAGACAGATATTACTGGACAAAAAACGCAGCTCCAATCAGTGGAAGCGACAAGACGGAAGAAATGAGAGAGAAAGCAGGGACTACTGCGGCAGGTATCGTAAATGCAGGAACCTACTGGCTTTCAAATGATGCGAATATGAAACTGGTTTACTCGGCAGCTACAGGCTATAAGTTTGATTATTATCTGGTAGAGATTAAATGGAAGAGTTCTGTAACTGATTTTGATGTTTACAAAAAGGAAACAGATCTGGTGTATGTGGTAGCGAATGCAAAGCAGCCGAGACCTGTAGAAAAGAATGACTGATGAAATAAAAGCAGGCAGGGAAGTTAGATAGAGATGGCAAAAGCAAGGAAACCAAAAAAAGTCAGAAAAGTGAATACAAGATCTTTGATTGTGATTGCAGTGCTGGCGTGTCTGCTTTTGGCAGGAGTGTCTGTTACGGTCTTTGCAAAATACTATAAGACAGGGTACAACAAGGGAATGGCAGTTGCATCGGGATTTTATTTTGGCAGTAATTATATGTCATCAGTTGATAACATTAAAGGGCTTACGATGGAAGAAATTGCACAGAATCATATCGATTCCATCGTTGTATCTGCAAACCGTACACCATGGAAGGGAACGAATGTATTTGACTTTGATGTGGAAGTACGCAACTATGATAATCAATTACTATACAACGATATAGACCTGAATGTGGAATATCAGGTAAATTTTATGCTGCTGGATGAACCTAAGGGAGCTTCTTATACTGTCTCAGACGGTGTTACCACGAAAAATCTCGGGTGGACAGGTGGCAGGGGAACTGTTGTCAGCTTTACAGGAACACTGCCGGGAGGCATTTTGAGAGCAAATGTCTATAGGCTTGCAGTAGGAATGCAGGATGCGAATCAGTATGTGCCTGCAAATATCCTTATGGTTGCTTACCCAATTGGTCCCGATTATTTGATTAATACGAAATGTATTGCCGGTATTGTTAAGGCAAATTACGAAGATAAAGAATTTAAAATTGAAAGCGGTACAGGATTTACGGTTGCTAAAACAACAGATTATGAAACAAACTGGAAAGAGGCAATCAATAAGGAATCCGGTTTTGTATATCAACTGTTGACTTCCGGAAGTTACACCGGTGCAGGTTCTACTGAAACCAGAAAAAAAATCCGGTTGAAGTGGGACAGTAAGATGTTCACAATTAATGAAAATGACGATCATTACAAAGAGGTTAAAGACGATACTTCAAAGTATTACACTATGTCAGAGGGCGGCATCGACTGGCAGGTAATGGAAATAGAAGTTTTACCCTACGCATCAATTAAATTTGTATTCTTCAGGAATGACGAATTCATGACGAAGATTGGAAGTATGAGTAAAACGGATTTTGAAAATTCTGTAAAAGCAGAAGTAATCCCTTAGAATAATGATTAAATTGAAATAAACAGGTGATAGTAAATGAGAAGAAAAGTAAAAGTAACCAAAATTGCAGCCTTTTTTCTTACAATGGCACTCTTTTTTAATAATGAACAGATGTTGTACGCGCTGGCTGAAACACCAGCCGCTTCCAGTGGA
>JAQXYZ010000024.1 GCA_029226935.1 Bacillota bacterium
ATATAATCTCTCGGAATCCCGAGTGATTATATCCGGCACAGCTGGTGATGAACATTGAAAAGTGAATATTATCCGAAATAAATAAAAATGAGCATGAGAAACAGACATAACTGTCGCTATGCCTTAAAAAGGTGTATAATAATCATAGGATTATGCCACTTCTAAAATCAACTTTCGTAGGGTGGATTCAAAGGGCAAATCCCATGCATCAAGATGTTGCAGCATCATGATGTTATAGAGGCGGCAGTACCACATCTTACTAGAGCGGTGTCTGCCGTTTTCTAATAGGAAGTCATATTTCTCACGTTTGTTGGAACGTTCTGCAGAAGTTCTTGCATTAAATTCCGTTTTCCACTCGTCACTGTCACGTGGCGGTATGTTGATTAATCGTGGATTATCTTTTATGGCAAGATGAACGGTTCTTCCATACTTGGAATCAGAGCAGGGATGCTCACATGAGCAACCGTATTTTCTGTTTGCAAGAGGACAGCGAAATTTAATTCTGTTTTTAGCAGGTTCTGAACCATCATGATTCATTCGACGACCTTCTTTACAGACAGGAACACCATCCTTGCCAATGGTAAAGTCATTTTTATATTTGACTTTAATACCCCGTTTTTCGTTGAGGTCAATAAAAGGAGTAATACCTTTTCGTTTGCAGTATTTATAAACAGGCATGGCATCATGTGCGGAATCCAGAAGCAGCTTGGATATTTTAAATTCAGGTAAAAAGCTTCTCATTCTGAAAAAGGTATGCAGAAATCCGTGGGAATCATGTCTTGAGGCGGGATTCAGCAAAGGGAAAACCGGAAGGTCGCTTTCTGAATCAGAAGCAACCAGCATATATAAATCGTATCCATGATAAAAACAGGAACGGGACGAATCCCATCCGATGTCACAATCGGGCTGGGAAAAGTAGCGGTCACAGGAACAGTCATTGATACCTTTAGAAGCACAATCACAAACACGATGCTTCCGTTCCCTGGCAGAAGTAATAAAAGGAGTACCGTCACCGGCAAGAGCCAGGGCATCAGGATTAATAAGCTGTTTAGAAACAGACTGCTGCAGGAATTCCTGATTAAAAAGGTCAAACAGAGAACCATAAGGCTGTTCAGAAATGGAGAAGGAAGTGTTTTCCAGTTCCTGTAAGAGCTGCTCAACCGATATCTTTTCAACAGGTTTTGCTTTAGCCCCTTTAGTAGAAGGCTTTTTAACAGAAGCCTTAATGGGATGTATATGAGGAGACAGGTTATCTTCATCAGAATCCCAGAGACGGTTCAAAAAGTCATAGAAAGTACCAACACCGGGAGTGTCACCGAATTCAAAACCGCTGAGAATAGCATAAAGGGGGTTGATTTTTAGTTGTGCAGCCCACTCCGTCAGGGAAGTAACTTTAAAATCCAGAGACAGCAGGTAGGAGCGGTGCATGCAGGAAGGAGTTCTTGGTTTAGGTCCAAAGACAGAATATCTGCTTTTAAGTTTTTCATCGGTGTAGGAAAGGTCAAGATTCCAAAAACGGTCAATAATGTCCCATGTAGAGCGGGGTAAGGAATCAGGGTTAGGATAATATTTACGTAAATTTTCAAGAACAAAGTTTTGGTAGTCAGAATGACTGCCACAGTTAACAGGTAACAAATGAAATCGCCTCCAATCGAAAAATATGTCTTATAAATAAGGGCGCGAAGCGCCGCATTTTTCGATGGATTTGTCAAGTGTTTTTGATAAAAAAGTGGGGGATTTTAATAAAAAAGGAATCTGAAAGCCTTATATTTACTGACTTAAAGATTCCGAGAGATTATATAACAATAAAACAACAAGATTCATTTTTACAAAAGCCTTTATCCAATCTCCAAAATACACAACCAGAGCTACACTTGCTACTGTCACTCCAATGCTAATCACATCCCAGCAATTCTCCTGATATACCTTCGTAACTTTCTTTTCTGCAATCACTATTAGCACACCTACAGCAACTGCCGCTCCAACAATTACAATAATAAACAGTAGCCAATGTGCTACAATCGCCATCGTCTCATGCGTTATCCTGTCTCCCACCTGTGCCAACGCATTTCCTACATCGACAATCCATTTACCAGACTGGTAAATACCATTCCATACTGTATCAACAAATGCAGTAAAATCGCCTATAAATATTTCCGACCTAATTGCCGCAAATATTGTCGTCACGCTTGCATACCACCATAAAACTACAAGCATTGCA
>JAQXYZ010000025.1 GCA_029226935.1 Bacillota bacterium
ATGTTCTAAACGATTTTTTTCATAGTAATAGCAAACAATGTTCGAAATACATTTTTTGTATAGGAGTGTTGTATGCTTACGATTATATATGGAGATGTACCGGAGGCTGTTTATAATACCAGCGTATATTTTAAAAATACCTATGAGCCGGAATGGATCACATCGGAACTTGCGCGAAAAATCATCCAGGAAGTAGACAAATCGGAGGTGTTGGGACCAGAGTGCATTAACAGCCCGGTTTTCGGACAGATCCCGCCGGAACGCTTATCGGGAGGAACCAAGACACTTCTGTTGATACTCAATGAGCCGGGAAAAATTTTTAATGCATCTACATGTGGAGATAACTGCGCAAAGTGGATCCTTGAAATCGCCAAAAGGCAGGATATTTCCATCAATCTCCGTCATATGATGAGTTTTGGAATTGATACAGCCTTTGAAATCCGTATTAAAAACGGAGGGGAGATTGTACACTCCATGAAGGAACTGGTTCCGATTGCACATAAGTATCTGAGTGAGATGGGGAAAGAGTCATAAGATAGGGGCAGGCGGTATGAAAGGTGCACACAGAGTTATTGTAGAGTCCAAGAAAATAAAATATGACTTCATTATTAAACGAAATATAACGGTGATTGCAGGAGATAGTGCAACCGGAAAAACAGTGTTGGTTGACTTGATTCGTGAGTATCAGAGATATGGAGCGGATAGCGGAGTCAACGTATCCTGTGACTGCCCCTGCCGTACCCTGGATGATGAGGATTGGCAGGAAAAATTGGAACGAATTTCCGGGAGTATTATTTTTATAGATGAGGGAAACAGATTTGTTGTAACCCGGAAGTTTGCTGAAATGGTGCAGCAATCGGATAATTATTTTGTCATTGCGACAAGGGAGAATCTTCCGATGCTTCCCTACAGCATCGAAGAAATATATGGTTTTCGTCAGTCAGGTAAATACATAGATGCAAAGCAGAAATATAATGAGCTGTATCATCTGTACGGGGAGATTTCAGCGGAGGGAATTGAGCCGGTCCATGTGATTACCGAAGACACTAATTCAGGGTATGAGTTTTTTCAGACATTGTCAAAGGAAAGTGGTATTTCTTGTGAATCTGCCAATGGAAAATCCAATATCATCCAGCTTCTGGAGCAGTATAGCGGAAAGCAGGAATCCGTGCTTGTGGTTGTGGATGGTGCTGCGTTTGGAGCGGAGATGCGGGATGTCTATGAATATCTGCGGACGAATCCTCAGTGTGTATTGTATGCTCCGGAATCTTTCGAGTGGCTGCTCTTATCCTCGAATGTAATACCCGGAGTGGATGTATCCGATATTCTTAGGAACCCCGAGGAATATATTGACAGTCGGGAGTATCTCAGTTGGGAGAGGTATTTTACGAAGCTTTTGATGGAACGGACAGCGGAGAACAGTGTATGGCGTTATTCCAAAAAGAAATTGAATCCGTCCTATTTATCAGCAAGAGTGGTACAGTCTGTGAAAAAAGTTATGAGATTGGTGGAGTGGGACGCCAAAGCAGAATTTGATACAATTATGCAGGCTGGTCTTGCTCAGGCAAAAGAAGATGATTCATTGACAGTTGATGATGCATTCAGCCAGTTAAAAGCAGATATCGCTTGCAACAAAGCAAAGTGTTGAGGAAGTGGAAGGAATCATTAAGAAGCCCTATTTTTTTTCAGCATTTCTTTATCAATTTTTCCGGAGGCAATCGTCTGTTCCACCCATAGCTTTAAGGATTCAATGGACAGTGACATTTTTTCCAGATGGTCCTTGATTTCCAGAAAGTCCGGTATTTCGTCATCCGTGATCTGACCGTCTGCAGCAATATCAATGAGCCGGTCCTTTTCACGGGAAAGTGTGTTTAAGGTCGAGAGCATCTCCAGTGTGATTACAGAAAGATCCTTGGCAATTACTTCCGGGACATACTCCTGGCCAATCGGGCATTCGTGGGAACAGTAGTAGTTGCACAGGGAAGGATTCTTGTAACACTGTGCCATTGCAAGAATTTCATCCGGATGCGGGACGGAGGTCTCATTTTCAATCTTTTCAATGCGGTCAGAAGAGATGAATTCCATTTGTTCGGCTGCGGCTTCTCTGGACAGATTCGCCTCTTCCCGGCTGATATGGTAAATGTTTTTGTTCTCTTTTGTGGATTTTCTTCCCATGATGCGCCTCCTGATAGTCAGTGTTTTGATAACTCTTATTATACACGAAAAGTCTGGTAATTGAAAGAGCGCAGCTATTGGGGGAGGAAAAGAGGAAATAGAGGGGGCTATTTCGCAGAAGTGACACTTTTTTACAAAGTGTTCGTTGCGTATACTGAGACTATAAAGAACAGGTTTTAATCAAATATAGGGAGACTGCGAGATGAGTGTAAATAAAAGAGTGGGGATGGTGTAGGATGATTGCGTTTTTGATCTGTCTGGTGATATGAGCGGTATTGTTCTGGGTTGGATTTGCTGTAACAGGTGCATTGTTAAAAGCCTGCCTATGGCTGTTTATCCTTC
>JAQXYZ010000026.1 GCA_029226935.1 Bacillota bacterium
CTGGAGGAGCATGAAGCTGTTTCGGAAGATATCCGCAAACAGATATTGGAGCAAAATGATCTGGAAATTTTAAAGAGATGGTTGAAATTAGCAGCCAGAGTAAATAATATACAGGAATTTATGCAACAGATGTAACACCGGCAACATTACAATGTGCCGGTGGCTGTGCCGTCCAGTTCCTTCAACCGATCCAACGCCGGCTTGAAATTACCGCACCGCTTATACAGAGTGATTGCGGCTTCGGTTTCGCCAAGGACTTCGTTGATGCATCCCATATTAAAGGTTGGGATAAAGCTGTTGGCGCCCTCTGTCTTGGCAGTCTCGAAGGTGGTTGCTTTCAGAAATTCTGCCATAGCCTGTACGACCATTCCTTTTCTCAAGTAAATAAGCCCCATAAGGCATACAAAGTCAGCACTGGTGGCAAATTCATCATAAATGTTCTGAAACTGCAGGGCTTCATCGTAGCGTTCTAAGTGGAGCAGGGCATAGCCATAGCCTATGACCATCATCTGAACATATTCGGCATTAGGGTCAACATCGTACTCCAGCCCCTTCCCATAATAATAGCAGGCTTTTTCGTCATCTCTCAGCATATTATAGGATTGACCAATCTGGAAATAGAGATAAGGATCATCGGGAGTCTTTTCCAACATTTTCAAGAGAAGTTCATTATTGCGTTCGGCTTTCTTTTTTAGATCTTCCATTGTGCCGTTATAGCCGCAGTGATCCACCACAAGGGGGAGTGCAATACGCAAAAAATCTGTTCCGTCGATTGCGCGCACCTGTTCATGAATAATTGCCTCATAATGGAAATGCTTTCTGTTAAAAAAGCGTTCAACATCGTCAGTATAAATGCTGTCTGTTTCATTCATCTCATAATGATTTTTCCGTGAAAGCATACCTACCGAGTCAGGATATTGTTCAATCATTGCCTGAAAACCTTGTGGGTTCAAATCAATAATGTATTCATCACAGTCCAAAACGAGAATCCAGTCATAAGAAGCACAGGAAAGAGAGAAATTTCTTGCGGCACTGAAATCATTGATCCACTGAAAATGAAAAATTTTGTCTGTATATTTCTGTGCAATGGAAAGTGTACGATCGGTAGAGCCGGTGTCCACCAGAACAAGCTCGTAGGGATAATTCTTAAAAAAACGTTTGATGGAAGACAAGAACGCTTCCATATGTTTTTCCTCGTTTTTCATAATAACACAGATGGAAATAGGGGTCATTTTGTGAATCCTTTCTTATTAAACTTATGACAGGTAGCTTAGCATTTCGGTAATCCTATGTTTATAGGTGTGGCATGATGCAGTTTTTTCAAAGCCATTTCTGGCGATTGCAGCACGTTCTTCCTCATGATTTAAGTAATATTCGATTTTTTGCAGCAAATCATCCCGGCTTTCAAAATATACAAAATCTTTGTCCGGTTCATAACAATCGGTAAAGTCTGCCTGGTAATTGGTAAGAAGAAAGCCGCCTGCCCCCATAATATCAAAGGCACGAAGAGGAATGCCGCTTTTGATGCTTCGAAGGCTGATATTTAAGTTGATTTTGGCGGTTTTGAATACATATGGCGCCATATCATAGTAATCAACAGCGCCATGATTTATACAGCCGGGAAGAGATAGATGCTCATCCGGAGTATAGAGATCATAAGGATATATTGCCCCAATGGAAGTCAGAAGCTCTGAGCGTTCCGTGGCGGTGATCTGACGGTTGATTACATATTGTGCATAGAGATATTCCACACTTTCTACGCTGGTTGGGTCAGGCTGCATTGGCAAAACACGCATTAAATCTTCTATGATCCCAGGGGTAAGCAGTTCCTGAATAAAGTTATATCCATAGACCTGCTTTTGTGCAGCCATGATTCCTTCTAAGTACCCTCTTGTGTAAGGGCGGATTCCCTCCAAACGTTGGTAAAACTGGTGCTTTTCTGTGTAAAGGGAGCCAACAAAAGCAATATCACTTTGATTAAACCATTTGCTTTTCCTGAAAGCAGCAAAGTCATTCATGGCACTTAGCCGATCTGTATTTGCGGCCAGCGGAAGATAATGAACGGTGGCAATACCGGCATTATGAAATTCAAGATACAGTTCTTTGTCAAAGACAAAAACAAAATTGCCGGGATAGATAATGGTATAGGAATAAAGAAGCACGTAAGGATTGTCATAGACCCAGGCAACGTAACGCATATCTGCCTGCTTGCAAGCCAGTGAAACAATAGGAAAGTAGTTAAACGAAAATACAAAATCAGGACAAAATGATCTGATTTCCTGAACTAGATGCTGTTCGGTAGTTGAATCCTGATGCAATTCTTTGTTTGAAAAAGGAATTGTTTTTACAGTATGTCCCAACTCGCGAAATGCAGCTATAATATCTTCGTTTCCGAAGCTTTTCCATTCCAACATTAATATTTTCATTCTGATATCTAATCCTATACCTGTAAAAAGTGTAAAAATATTTCTATTTATATTTTACCATCAGAAGGAAGGAAAGAAAAGAAAATCATGGATGAAACTTGCATCTAAACTTGTATCTTGCATACGATTACTCCCATAAAAGGTATCAATTCGAATATATAATAAGGTATAATCATACCATATATGGGAGGACAAAAGATGAAAGCGCAGGATATGTTAGTAGAACGAATCAACAATTTATGTAAGGAAAAGAGAATGTCGTATTATGCATTATCTTATGAGTCGGCAGTTCCGATGACTACGTTGATGCATATTGTGGACAAGTCCACATCCAATCCCGGCGTTATGACAATCGGAAAAATATGCGATGGATTTGGAATTACTTTAAAGGAATTTTTTGATTCTCCTGAGTTTGACGAAATAGAACGTTTTGACATGTAAGACGAAATTGCATTAATTTGAGCGGACTTATCGTGCACAATAGGACAGGACTACGGTCTTGTCTTATTTTTGTTGGAACGATTATGCAGGATGAGATATTATCTGTTAAAAACAGGTGTTACCGATTGGTGGAATGGCATTAAATCCTGATTTAACACTAAAATATAGATGAAAACAGTCATAAAAGTGGTACTTTAGTACATGTTGAAATAAAGTTTACATTTTTTTAAGTGACTTGAAATTATGTGTGTGTTATACTTACCCTATACGAGATGAGATGGCATGTAGCCGTTAAATGGGAGGTCGTTAAAATGACGAAAGCAGAGATATTAAAGCAGGAAATATTAAAACAGTACAAGAGTGTAAGACAGTTTGCACTTGAGATGGAAATCCCCTACAGTACTTTGGTAACTGCGCTGGACAGAGGAATTGAGGGAATGGCATATGGTACAGTGATTCGTATGTGCGACAGATTGAGCCTGAACCCTGTTGATTTCTCCTCTCTGGAAAAGGGAGAGGTGCTTGGAGAAAAGATTCTCGAAAACCGTGTTATGCAGTATTACATCCAGCTGAACAAGAAAGGACGCAAGAAAATCCTTGAAATGATGGAAGATTATGTTCAGCTTGAAAAATACAGGGAGCAGTAGGATGTATGAACAGGCATTTTGACTATTTAGTCGTGGGAGCCGGGCTTTTTGGCTCGGTTTTTTCATACGAAATGAAGAAACATGGTAAATCCTGCATGGTAATTGATAAAAGAGGACATGTTGCAGGGAATATTTATACTTCTGAGGTCCGCGGTATTCATGTACATGAATATGGCGCGCATATATTTCACACTTCCAATAAGGAGGTCTGGGAATATATGCAACAGTTTGCTGAGTTTAATCACTTTGTAAATTCGCCTATGGCAATTTACGGGGATGAGATTTACAACCTTCCTTTTAATATGAATACTTTCAGCAAACTTTGGGGAGTCAAAACGCCTCAGGAAGCGAAGGCGAAAATTCAGGAGCAGATTGAAAATCTGGCAATTGAAGAGCCACGTTCCTTGGAGGAACAGGCATTGTCCTTGGCCGGCAGGGATGTGTATGAGAAGCTGATCAAGGGCTATACGGAAAAGCAGTGGGGCAGAGAATGTTGTGAGCTTCCTGCCTTTATCATCAAGAGAGTGCCTTTGCGGTTTACCTATGATAATAATTATTTTACAGATCCATATCAGGGAATCCCGGTGGGCGGATATACCTCAATTATAGAAAAGCTTTTGGAAGGAACTGAGGTTAAACTCAATACGGATTTCAGAAGTTTTGTCAGAGCGCAGAAGGAAGCGGAGCAACAGGGCGGTGATTTTATTTCCTATGACAAAGTGCTCTATACAGGCATGATCGATGAATATTTCAATTATCAGCTGGGCAATCTGGAGTACCGTTCACTTAGATTTGAAAAGGAAGACATGCCTGAGTGCGACAATTATCAGGGAAATGCTGTTATCAATTATACGGAGAGAAGTGTTCCTTATACCCGCATTATTGAACATAAGCACTTTGAGTTTGGCAAGGGGGATGGAACAGTAATTACCAAGGAATACCCTGCGGCATGGAAGCAGGGGGATGAGCCATATTATCCGGTAAATGATGAAAAGAATAATAAGCTTTTTGCTGCGTACCAGAAGCTGGCGGAGAAGGAAAAGAAAGTGTTGTTTGGTGGAAGACTGGGACAATACCGTTATTATGATATGGACAAGGTAGTGGAAAACGCTTTGAATATGGTAAAAAAAGAGGCGCATGTTTGATGACATGCGCCAAAATTTTAACAATAACTGTTGAAAAGCATACCGCTGTAATTGCTGGTAATATAGGGTGTTGCAAAATTATGCCCCGGATTTTTGTATGCAACAATGGTCTTATCCACATATTCCATGGGGTTTAAGGAAATTTGGTTGACCTTTCGCAGAATGGAATTGGTAAAGTCCTTAATAGTGGAAAAATGTGCCCGGTTTTCATCATCCAGTATGGAGTCCTTGAAGTTGTTTTCATCAAGTGATAACTGACCATTGCTTTCAAAGGAGAAGCCCAGTGTTTCCAGCTCACTCTGGTAATAGCGGGTTAAATGTGCCATCTCGCCTAAGAGACGTCCGCTTTTGGGGTGAAGATCCAGATATTCTGCAGCGGACTTAATGAAGGAATTGTAGCCGCTTATCAGATTTCCTACGTTCTCTGTAAGAGAATCTAAATCAGTTTTGAGACCGACTTCGGCAGTTTCTCCTTCGGCACTGCTTATGCCGTTTAAGGTCAATTCATACATTTTATCAATCGTAAAATGATTTGAAGAGGCACTTCGGGGCTCGCCGTTCAAAAGAAACTCGGCATTGGAAGGCTCGCGCGAAACAAAGGAAATTCCCAGATAATCTACAGTCCCGGCACGTTTGCTGGTTTTGTCGTCGGAAACGCTGAATATGAAATCTTTATCGTTTTTAAGACCACTTGCAATGGAAGTCAGACGAAGAGAAGAATTACCCTTGCCATCTTCCACAATGTCGGCAGACACGCCGATGTCCGCGTTGGTTATCAGGCGGGAAAGGCGTTCCTGTAAATCCCGATTGGTTTCCCCTTCACGAATATTATATTGAAATTCATAGCTCAAATCGTTGATGATAATATCAAAGGAATAGGCATCAGGTGCCAACTCGATCTTATTGTCAGAGGGAAGGAAAGCGCCTAAATTTACCTGATTGGATGCAAGAGCAGTTACTTCTATATTAAAGGAAGGAGCTTTGTCATCTACATTGGCATCACCGATATAGGATGCACTGACGATATTTTCGTTGCTGGAATAAGCGGCTTTCTTACCCAGCATCTCGTCCTCGTCAAGCCCGCCGAGAGAAGCAATGGTATTGCGAAGAGCTCTTGCGTTTTCTTTTAAGCCCACGGCAAATTCACGGGATTCTTTGCTGGAATCCAAAAGATACAGAGGAGCTTCTTTATTTAATTTGACAATGGAATTATAGATGCTTCGCAGTTCACTCTTTTTGTGCGTGTCATATTGAGTGGTGCTTTTTATGGGCGCGTAAGTAGTCAGATAGT
>JAQXYZ010000027.1 GCA_029226935.1 Bacillota bacterium
AAGAAGCTGGGAGGAGAATCAGACAGGCTTAAGGAAGCAATCAGTAAATTCACAATTGAATAGGTGGGCTTTCCCATATTGCCAAGTAGTTTCTTTTTGGAGGGAGATATGCTAAAATGATACAAAAAGTTACGAAAGGTAAAGGACTTAAAATATATGACAAAGAAAAAATTAGCGCTTGAGATTATTGAGCGTCTGAAAAAGGAATACCCGGATGCGGGGTGCACACTTGATTATAATGAGGCATGGAAGCTGTTGGTCAGTGTCCGTCTTGCCGCGCAATGTACAGATGCAAGGGTCAATGTGGTGGTACAGGAGCTTTATGAGAAGTATCCGGACGTTTCGGCACTTGCGAAAGCGGAGGTAGAGGATATTGAAAGAATTGTTAAACCATGTGGTTTGGGGCACAGCAAGGCAAGGGATATCAGCGCTTGTATGAAAATCCTGGAAGAAAAATATGATGGCAGGGTGCCGGATGATTTTGATCAGCTTTTAGAGCTTCCGGGAGTAGGAAGAAAGAGTGCGAACCTGATTATGGGAGATGTGTTTGGTAAGCCTGCAATCGTGACAGACACCCATTGCATCCGTCTTGTGAACCGGTTCGGACTTGTAGATGGTGTGAAAGAGCCTAAGAAGGTGGAGATGGCATTATGGAAATTGATTCCGCCGGAGGAGGGAAGCGATTTCTGCCATCGTCTTGTGTATCATGGAAGGGAAATTTGTACGGCGAGGACAAAGCCTTATTGCGACAGATGCTGCTTAAAGGACATCTGCAAAAAGAATGGGGTATAGTAGAAAAATTGAAGCCTTTATATGCAAAGCACCGGAGCTTTATTAGATTTTTAATAAGCTCCGGTGTTTTATTTATGGGAGATTATTCAAATAAGCCATCCGCAGAAAAAACAATCCGGCAGGAAAAAAATGGGTAGAAAAAGCGGTTGACAGTTAGCATATATTGTTATAATATAAACATATGAACAGTTGTTCAAATGAAAAATAAAGGGAGGGAACAGATTGGCACTTAATGATGTAGAGCGCTGTGAGGAATTTCATACACATGGAGATCTATTGGAAGTTGTGAACGCGCATATGCCTGATGAGGATGAACTTTATGATTTGGCAGAGTTGTTTAAGGTGTTTGGAGATTCTACCAGAATTAGGATTTTGTTCGTTCTTTTTGAGGCAGAGGTCTGTGTCTGTGATCTGGCGGAGGCACTGTCCATGACACAATCGGCGATTTCCCATCAGCTTAAAATTTTAAAGCAGTCAAAATTGGTAAAGAGCAGACGGGAAGGAAAATCTGTTTTTTATTCTCTGGCAGACGCTCATGTAAGGACGATTATTGCACAGGGAAGAGAACACATTGAAGAATAAGATTAGAAAGGAAGCCTAAAACTATGAAAAAAAAATTTAAACTTGAAGACTTGGATTGTGCAAACTGTGCAGCTAAGATGGAGGATGCAATTAAGAAGATTGACGGTGTGAATGATGCGACAGTCAGTTTTCTTGCTCAGAAGATGACCATTGATGCCAGAGATGATAAATTTGATGAAATTATGAAAGAGGTTGTGAAGGTCTGTTCCAAGGTGGAACCCGACTGCAGAATTCTAATGTAAATGAGACGTAAATAGTAAGACTTTGAATGGAGAAACTATGAACAGAAAACAGAAAATGATGCTGCTCCGTATTCTCGTTGCCCTGCTTCTTCTGGTAGGATTGATGGCAGCTGAGCATACAGGATTATCGGAAAATATCGGAAATACATGGATTTTATTTGTGATCTACCTGATTCCCTATCTTTTGGTGGGTTATGACATTATTTGGAAGGCTTTCAGAAATATCAGCCATGGGCAGGTATTTGACGAAAATTTTTTGATGATGATTGCAACCTTTGGTGCGTTTGGAGTAAAGGAGTATTCGGAAGCAGTTGCTGTCATGCTTTTTTATCAGGTGGGAGAGCTGTTTCAAAGTTATGCAGTTGGAAAGTCACGCAAGTCTATTGCAGATATGATGGATATTTGTCCTGAATATGCAAACATTGAGATGGACGGAAGACTGGAGCAGGTAGATCCTGATGAGGTTGAAATTGGAAGTGTGATTATAGTAAAGCCGGGGGAGCGGATTCCACTTGACGGGGTAGTAATTGAAGGTGAATCCCTGATTGACACGGCAGCGCTTACCGGAGAGTCGGTTCCAAGAAGGGCTGGTGTTGGAGATGACATTTTCAGTGGGTGCGTGAACGGTGCAGGAACCCTTAAGATTAAAACCACAAAGGAATTTGACGATTCCACTGTTGCTAAGATATTGGAACTGGTTGAAAATGCCAGCAGCAAGAAGGCAAAGGTCGAGAACTTCATTACCAAATTTGCCAGATATTATACTCCGGTAGTAACAATAGGTGCAGCATTGCTGGCGGTACTGCCCCCTCTTATTTTAGGAGGCGGTTGGAGTGAATGGATACAGAGAGCATGTATTTTTCTGGTTATTTCCTGTCCATGTGCTCTTGTTATCTCTGTGCCGTTAGGCTTTTTCGGAGGAATAGGTGCGGCTTCTAAAATTGGTGTTCTGGTAAAGGGCAGCAACTATTTGGAAGCACTTGCTGAAATGACTACGATTGTATTTGATAAGACCGGAACCCTGACCAAAGGGGAGTTTAAGGTACAGGAGGTTTTACCTGTAGATTGTACCAAAGAGGAACTGCTGGAACTGGCAGCGCTTGGAGAAGGATATTCCACACATCCTATTGCAGGATCAATTAAAGATGCTTACGGCAAGGAAGTGGATGTAAGCAGAATTGGTCAGGCGAAAGAAATTGCAGGACAGGGAATCTGTGTTCCTGTGGATGGCAGGGAAGTACTGCTTGGTAATGAAAAACTGATGAAGGAAAGACAGATTCGGTATCGGCCCTGCAACGGTGAGGGAACAGTGGTATATGTGGCCAGAGAAAATCATTTTATGGGCTGTATTTTGATTGCAGACAAGGTCAAAGAGGGAGCTGCACAGGCCATTAAGGACATGAAGCAGGTTGGTGTTAAGAAATGCGTTATGCTGACCGGAGACCGCAGAGAGGCGGCTGAGATTGTCAGCGGGGAACTTGGGTTGGACGAAGTGCATGCAGAACTTCTGCCGGGAGATAAGGTAACAAAGGTAGAAGAACTTTTAAAAATACAAAAACACAGAGAAAAGCTTGCATTTGCAGGAGACGGAATTAATGATGCTCCGGTACTTACCAGAGCGGATATCGGAATTGCAATGGGAAGTATGGGATCAGATGCCGCGATTGAGGCGGCAGATGTAGTTCTGATGGACGATGATGTGAGAAAGATTGCCCGCGTTGTAAGGATTTCCAGAAAAACGCTGAAGATTGTAAAGCAGAATATTGTATTTGCTTTAGGCGTCAAAGCATTGGTGCTGATTCTTGGTGCACTTGGAATGGCAAATATGTGGGGAGCCGTGTTTGCAGACGTAGGTGTGTCTGTGATTGCAATCTTGAATTCCATGCGTGTTTTATGCTACAATGATTAGGATAAGAATAATGCGCAGAACGGCTGGAAGATAGCCGTTCGTAAATTGGAGTCAGGCTATGAAGAAAAGAAAGAGATGGCCGATTGTTTTGGCTTTATGGGGGATATTTATTTTTTTGGTTGCAGCAGTGGCGTATTTGTCCTTTCAGAATGGAGAAGATGCGAGGATTCTTGGAAAGCAGATGATGACACAGGTTGCCCAGATACAGCATCAGGATCAGAACATGACACAGGTACAGATGGACGAGCTGATTTATCAGCTCAGACAGAGCGGAAGAGTTCTTATTTTTGTGCTGATTGGGATGGTAGGGACGCTGACGATTCATGTTACGTTCAGTAGGAGCAGCTGGCTGCTTCAAACCTCTTTGACTGCCGTAATTCTTGTAGGAATTGCTTATTTTACAGAGAAACTGAAAATATATATTCCCAGCAGACACTACAGTTATGAGGAAATGATGATCAGTATTGCTTCGGTAATTGTAGGTTTCGTACTTGTGTCAGTCATTACGTTGGTATACCGAGCAATCAAAAATATTCTGAAATTTTTAATTTATCATACGCCTATACAAAAAAGTTGACGTCAAGTTTATTAAGTGTTATTGTAAGTGTGTAAAAAACTGTTTTTAATACCTACTTTAGTAGGTTAATAATGTTAACATTATTATAAAATTACAATGTTATAAAATGAGGATGTATCCGTACAGCAACGGTTCGCCTCAGTTATATATTACTTTTCAAAAAAGCAACCATCACTTTGCCGAGTCGCGGTTGCTTTTTTGATGTTTATGTTTCTTTGTGGTTTGTATGATACTGATACTTGTAACAATGATACTGATAATCGTTACAACAATACCTACAATACCTACAATTGTTTCTATCATCAATTGTACCTCTCAACATATTTTTCATATGCACCACCTCCCAAAAGAGGAAGTCTCAAAATGTAAACATTTTGGCGAAAGGCGAACCGCTATCCGTTTTGAATACATCCCTTGAAGGAATTATAACAAATCCTCTCTATTAAGGAAATACCATTTACTGAAAATTTTTGCATGAAATTTAAAAAAGGAGGATTTGTTAAACCAAGCGTAAAAGAGTCTTGAGCCACCCTTTTTAAGGGTGGCTCAAGAATGGTCAGATTGGTTCGGAATATTTTTCTTCGCAATACTTACAGCGGTAAATTTCTTTCTCTTCATCGGAGAGGACGAAGATGTGTGGGAGTTCCTGTTCAATAGAAGTAATGCATCTGGGGTTTTTGCATCGGATGACATTCTGGATTTCCTTTGGAAGCAGAAGTTCCTTCTTGGAAACAATTTCCCCATCTTTGATTACATTCACGGTAATGTTGTGGTCAATGAATGCAAGAACATCCAGATCCAGCATATCAATATCACATTCCACTTTCAGGATATCCTTTTTTCCCATTTTGTTACTCTTTGCATTCTTGATGATTGCAACCGTACAGTCCAGCTTGTCTAATTGCAGATGATGATAAATGGAAAGGCTTTTTCCGGCTTTGATATGGTCCAGAACGAAGCCTTCTTCGATTTTTCCTACGTTAAGCATATCGGTCCTCCTTAATTAACTTCAATATTAAGCAAAGTCAGAATTAATGCCATTCTTACATAGACTCCATACTGTACCTGTTTGAAATATACAGCGCGGGGATCGTCATCCACTTCAACGGAAATTTCGTTGACTCTGGGAAGTGGGTGCAGTATCAGCATGTCCGGTTTGGCAAGTTCCATTTTAGCTTTGTCGAGAATATAAAAATCTTTTAATCTTACATAATCCTCCTCGTTGAAGAAGCGTTCCTTCTGTACTCTGGTCATATACAGGAGGTCAAGCTGCGGCATTACATTCTCCAACCGGATGACTTCTTCATAAGGAATATTTTTTTCTTTCAACATATCTGTTACATAATCAGGAACCATCAGCTCCTTGGGAGAAATAAATACAAATTTGATGCCTTCATAACGAACCAGTGCATTGATCAGGGAATGGACGGTACGTCCGAATTTCAAGTCTCCGCACAGCCCGATGGTAAAATGATCAAGGCGTCCCTTTAAGGAACGGATGGTAAGAAGGTCTGTCAGGGTCTGGGTGGGGTGCTGATGTCCACCGTCACCGGCATTGATGACGGGAATAGAAGATTTCCCGGCAGCCACCATCGGGGCGCCTTCTTTGGGATGCCGCATGGCGCAGATATCTGCAAAACAGGAAATAACTCTTATGGTATCGGATACGCTTTCTCCTTTGGCAGCGGAAGAGGAGCCTGCATCGGAAAATCCAATCACACTTCCTCCTAAATTTAACATGGCAGCCTCAAAGCTTAATCTTGTACGGGTACTGGGTTCGTAGAAGCAGGTAGCCAGCTTCTTTCCAGCACAGGCATGGGCATATTTATCCATGTGTGCTTCAATATCGTTTGCCAGATCAAAAAGTCGGTTTAGCTCGTCCACAGAAAAATCCAGGGGACTCATTAAATGTCTCATATTGTTTACTCCTTCCATAAAAAATCGAAGAGGAAAGCTCTTCGATTTTTGATTAGCCGCTGTAGCTACAGTGGCAATTGATCTTAACTTTGGAATGATAATAATTCCTCCACAGGCTTGCGTCTGGGAGCAACAGGTGCTTCGTCGGGATATCCTACAGGAATCAGTGCGACCAGTTCGCGTTCTTCGGGAATGTTTAAAAGAGAAGCAGCCTTTGCTTCATCAAAGATTCCCATAATAACACTTCCAAGTCCCTTTTCGTATGCGGCAAGACAAAAGGTCTGGGCTGCAACGCCGGCATCAAACATCTGCCAGGAGGCACCTCTTGGTGTGCTGAAGGAGCCATCACGCTCAAAACCGCTTCTTCCTTTGATATATGTCACGGCAATAAGCAGTGGCGCCTGAGCGATGATTTCGCCGTTATGAGGATATGCCGAAGTACATTCAGCAGCAATTTTGTTCTTTAATTCACCTTCCACTGCAATATATCTTGTGATCTGCGTATGCTTCCAACTGGGAGCATAGGATGCCGTTTCAATGATTTCTGAAAGCAGTGCATGATCTACAGGTTGGTTTTTAAATTTGCGGATACTTCTGCGTTCTTTAATACATTCTTGTGCGGTCATAAGCATACTCCTTTGCAATTTTGATATTTTTATTATCATAGCATATTGAAGGGCTGCTTTCAATCGACAAGTAGAAAATATTTGCATTCTACAGATGAATTTAGTATACTGAAAATCAGAAACAGGACTTCTTTAGGCGAAACAGAAAGGAAGCATTTTACAAGGAGTGATATGTGTATGGCAACAGAATTTGTAGAAAGAAAAAGATGGCTGTTTTTGGGGCTTCCCTTTACCTTTACCAAATACATCATCAAAGAAAACGTGTTGACGATAGACAGTGGTCTTTTTAATAAGGTTGAGAATGACTGCTACATGTATAAGATACAGGATGTGGAACTAGTAACATCCCTGATGGAGAGAATGGTGGGACTTGGTACGGTGGTATGCTATACCGGAGACACCACACATCCTAAATTAATTTTGACCCATATTAAAAATGCCAGAGAGATTAAGAACTTTATTCTTGAAGCCTCTGAACAGGCGAGAATGAAAAGACGCACATTAAATACTCTGGACATCGGTGCAGTGGTGGATGACATTGATGGGGACGGTATGAACGAATAGCACAAGGTCAAAGCGGTATGATGGGTTCATACCGCTTTTCAAACGTCCGAAGGAGAAGGTGCGGCATCAGAGGAGGCAATCCGGTTATCGGATAAAAGGCGTTCAAACAAAAGCCCGGCAAGGAACCAGTTCGGAAAGAAATCCAGCCGGATTACCTTTTGGATGTGCCAGCGGGAATGCTCGTAGTTCCAAGGACAGGCATTTCGTCTGTCAAGAAAAATTCCGGAAAGGTATTCTCCTGCAAAAATGCAAAGGGCATAGAAGCTGCCGCGAAGTATTAAAGGAACATTTTTCATTAACTGAAATACGGGCTTTAGCAGGCATGCACTGCCGTAAATCGGAAACATCCACAGGGAGGTCTGACCGGTCAGCCGCCTGTCTCTTCTTTGAAGGGAATGCAGGGCGGTAAAAATAATTTCAAGGCACCATCCTGCCAGACCGCATTTTAAAAAATTTTTAAACATTGTTTTCATCATACTTTCAGTATGACTTTATATACGCTGAAATATACGCTTGGAAAGAAGAAAAATCATGGAAAAGGCAGATATGACCTATATGCAGGTCATGGATTATGTAGAAGAACTGAAAAAATACGGAAGTGTTCCGGGACTTACCAACATGGAAAATTTGTGTGCCAAACTGGGACAGCCTCATAGGGAGCTTTCTTTTATCCATATAGCAGGAACCAACGGAAAGGGTTCTGTGCTTGCCTTTCTTTCGGAAATCCTGAAAGAAGCGGGCTACCATGTGGGCAGATATATTTCTCCCACAATTTTTGAGTACCGTGAAAGGATTCAGTTAAATGGAAGATCTATCACCAAGAAAGATCTTTGCAGACTGATGACACAGATGAAACAAATCTGTGAGGAACTGGTGGAAGAAGGAAAGCCTCATCCCACGGCATTTGAGATAGAGACGGCAATGGCATTTCAGTATTTTAAGGAGAAGAACTGCCAGCTGGTGGTGCTGGAAACCGGTCTTGGAGGACTGCTTGACGCTACGAATATCATAGAAAACACGCTGGTTGAGGTGTTTACTTCCATCAGTCCGGATCATATGGGAGTTTTAGGAAAAACACTGGCTGAAATCGCTGAAAATAAAGCCGGTATCATGAAAAAAGGGTCTGTGGCAGTGGCACTTAAGGGCGAGAGTGAGGTCATGAGGGTACTGGAAGATAAGGCATTTAAGCTTTCGGTTCCCCTTGAGATTGTGGACCCGGAGACGGCAAAAGGGATAAAGAGAACCATCGAAAAACAGACTTTTTCTTACAAGGAGTATAAAAATCTGGTAATTACTATGGTGGGAACCTATCAGATTGAAAATGCCATGCTGGCGGTAGAAGCCATCGAGCAGCTTAAGAAACGCGGATATTCAATATCGTCTAAAGCTGTTTATCAGGGGCTTATGAAGGCGGTGTGGCCGGGGAGATTTCAAGTTTTGGCAAAGAAGCCATATTTTATTGCAGATGGCGCACACAACAGAGATGGTGCAAGAAGACTTGCCCAGTCTGTTCAGTTTTATTTTACAAACAAGAGAATTATATATATAATAGGAATACTAAGAGATAAGGAGCAGGACGAGATCCTGAAGGCAACCTGCGGCATGGCAACCCAGATTTTGACGGTGCCCACTGCGGGAGAGAGAGGACTTTCCTCATATGACCTTGCGTGCATAGCAAGAAATTACCACGACAATGTGACCGCATTAGACAGTGTACAGGAAGCGGTAGAGCTTGCTTATCTGCTTTCGGACAAGGATACTGTGATCATTGCTTTTGGCTCCCTCTCTTATCTGGGCAGCCTTATAAGGATTGTAGAACACTTGTCTGTCAGAAAGAATAGAAATGACATCGGGAGAGATTCACATGGTAAACAAAGAGAAGATTGAGGAAGCAGTGAGACTCCTTCTTGAGGGAATAGGAGAGGACTGCAATAGAGAAGGGCTTAAGGAAACCCCTGACCGGGTAGCCAGAATGTATGAGGAAATTTTTGAAGGGATGGATCAAAGTGCAGAAGAGCATTTATCCAAAACCTTTACCGCAGAAAATAATGAAATGGTTTTGGAAAAGGATATCCTTTTTTATTCCACCTGTGAGCATCATCTGATGCCCTTTTATGGGAAGGTTCATATTGCATATATTCCTGACGGAAAGGTAGTAGGGATCAGCAAGCTGGCGCGGACGGTGGAGGTGTTTGCTAGAAGGCTCCAGATTCAGGAAAAGATGACTGCCCAGATTGCAGATGCCATTATGGAAAGCTTAAAGCCGAAGGGGGTTATGGTGATGGTACAGGCAGAGCATATGTGCATGACCATGCGCGGTGTAAAGAAGCCGGGAAGCAGTACTGTGACCATGGTTTCCAGAGGTGAATTTGAGAGGAATGAAGGATTGCAGAGTACCTTTCTCAATCTTGTGAAACAGAATTAAGAAAGCACGGTATTGTAAATATGACCTGCAACAGGCAATTGGAAAGGTTTAATAGAAATGGAACGTGTAAATAAGATTTTAGAGAATGATCGGTATCAGATCTATCTTGAGAAAAATAAGAAGGCAGAGGCGCAGCGTCGCTTCTGCCATCATCATATGGGTCACTTTCTGGATGTTGCAAGAATTGCACTTATTTTAAATTACGAGGAAAATTATGGGCAGGACAGGGAGTTGATCTATGCCGCCGCGCTTCTTCACGATGTGGGAAGATGGATGCAGTATCAGGATGGAACGCCTCATGAACAGGCAAGTGCGATGCTTGCACCGGAAATTTTAAGAAGCAGCGGTTTTTCAGAAAAAGAGGAAGAAGAGATTATTGCTGCCATTGCAAATCACAGAAATGTATTTATCAAAGAAGAAAAATCTTTATCGGGACTTTTGTATCGGGCAGATAAGCTGAGCAGACCATGCTTTGCCTGTGAGATGGAAAAGGAGTGTAACTGGAAAAACGATAAAAAGAACAAAAATTTGTCAGTTTAAAAATTTTAAGCTTATGTAGTGCGAAAAAAGAAAGGAACAGACTGAAAATGAGAATTGGCTGCCGAGACTTTGATATCAAAAATCATACTTATGTAATGGGAATTTTAAATGTAACACCGGATTCTTTTTCAGATGGAGGAAAGTTTAATCAAATGGATCAAGCACTTTTCCATGTGGAGGAAATGCTTAAGGAGGGCATGGACATTCTGGATGTGGGTGGGGAATCCACAAGACCCGGCTATACCCTTCTGCCGGAGGAGGAAGAAATTGCAAGAGTTGTCCCTGTCATTGAGGCTGTGAAGGCACGCTTTGATGTACCTGTTTCCCTTGATACCTATAAGGCAAAGGTGGCTGCGGAAGGAATCAAGGCAGGAGCAGATCTGATCAATGACATCTGGGGACTTAAATATGATGAGAAAATGGCGGGACTGATTGCAAAGGAAGGGTTACCCTGCGTGTTGATGCACAACCGGAACAACACGGATTATGGGGATTTCCTTAAGGATGTGTTACATGATTTAAATGAAACCATTGATCTGGCTAAGAAAGCAGGGATTGGGGAGGACAAAATAATTCTGGACCCGGGAGTGGGCTTTGGGAAGACCTATGAGCACAATCTACAGATTATTCACCGGATTGAAGCACTGCACACTTTAGGATATCCGCTGCTTCTTGGAACCAGCCGGAAATCAGTCATCGGGCTGACCCTTGATCTGCCAGCATCCTCGCGGGTGGAGGGAACCATTGTAACTACAGTGTTTGGAGTGATGAAGGGCTGTGCATTTGTGCGTGTCCATGATGTGAAAGAGAATGTTCGTGCCATCAAAATGACAGAAGCCATCATGAAAAGCTGATGGATGGAACATGGCAGATCATTAGCCGGAAGCCGGAGGAGAGGATTTTATGGATCAGATTAAAATAGACAACCTTGAGGTTTACGCATATCACGGGGTGTTCCCGGAGGAGACCAGAGACGGACAGATTTTTCAGATTGATGCGGTTTTATATACCGATTTAAGACCGGCGGGTGAGGCGGACGAGCTTACCTTGTCTACTCACTATGGAGAGGTATGCCATTTTATCAATCGATTTTTAAGAGAAAATACCTATATGCTGATTGAGGCTGCAGCAGAAAATCTGACCAGAGAGCTGCTGCTTGCATTTCCTCGTATTGAGAGAATTGAATTGGAACTAAAAAAGCCGCACGCTCCTATTGAGCTTCCTTTTGAAAATGTTTCTGTGAGGATAGAGCGGGGATGGAAACAAGTGTATCTGGGAATTGGTTCTAATCTCGGAAAGAGGCAGGAGCTGATTGAGCAGGCAATTATGAAGCTTGCGAAACACAAATTGATCAAAGATGTGAAATGCTCCAAAATCATTTCCACAGAGCCTTACGGGGATACGGCACTTTATGAATTCTTAAACGGTGCAATTGAACTGAAGACTCTGATGACGCCTCATAAGCTGCTTGAATTTCTGCATCAGATAGAAGCGGAGGCGGGCAGGGAACGAAAGGTGCACTGGGGTCCAAGGACGCTTGATTTGGATATTTTGTTTTATGAGGATTTTGTGTCCAATGACCCGGTGTTGACGGTACCTCATCCTGATATGGAAAACAGGCTGTTCGTGTTAGAACCGCTGAATGAGCTTTGCCCATGGTATTTCAATCCCGTCACGGGCAAAAGCGTAAGACAGATGCTGCGGGAACTGAAGGAAGCTGAAGCTGCATCGGAAACGGAAGAAGCCCAAAAGCAGGAGGAGCTGATAAAGCATGAAGAGGAATAAAAAGAAGCCTCAGGGCAGTTGTGAACAATGTAATAATTATGTGTACGACGATGATTATGAATGTTATACCTGTGAGATGGATTTGGATGAGGATGAGATGGCAAGATTTCTGTCAGGCACTCATTTTGAATGTCCCTACTATCAGTCGGGAGATGAGTATCTGATCGTGCGTAAACAGATGTAACGACAGCGCCTAAGGCACTGCCGCTTCCATTGCTGCTGTGAAACTGCTGACATTTACAGGACCGTTTACAGGGGTGTGGTAAACGGGTACATCTGCGCCAAATGCGTTAAAGTATGCATAGGTGGAAGTCAGGTTAATATTTTCATAATTTCCGGCAGCAACTACTTCAGGGTTACTTCCGTCAAGCCACATACGCATGAGTGCAGGCTCAGTGGAGGAATTGCGCTGGTAATAAATATAGCTATCGCCTACATTAAAGGTATCTACCCTGTCATTTGTGAGCACTTCCACGGTATTGGCAGTAAGAGAATAGCGGCATAAGCGATAGTTGGAGGAAACGTCCATATAGTAGATGTAGCCGCCCGCGTAAACAGGGTACCAGAGGTTGCCCTCATAAATGGTTGAGACGGTATCTGTTCTGGTATCTAAGGCATAAAGATAATGATCTTTTTCCGTTCCGTTAAAATAAATTGTGCCGTTGTAGCAGCAAGCAGGATTGATGATCAGATCCGATACCTGTACACATTCGGACTTGTCCGTTTTGACCTTGTAAAATTTGGTAAAATCCTGATTGTTATAGCGCTGGTAATAGATGTAATCGCCGGAAAGCTGCATGGTAACGGCAGCGTTGCGGTCCAAACATTTGAGGCGGCTTCCGTCCAGCTTAGAACGGTAAACCCCATAGGTACGAATTACATATCCCAATCCGGTTCTGGCTCCTGAACTGTCCATATAGTAGTAAAGAAAATTACCTCCCACATTGATGGAGTTTACCGGTGAGGTGGTCAGCTTTTTTATCTGTGTTTCGTCCAAATTCATGGAATACAGGCAGCCGTTGTCATAGGAATTGGAGAAATAGACTTTTCCATTGCTCTCAGCATACAGTCCATGATTATTTAAGTTTCCCGCGGTATTGCCGGTTACGGAAATATCGTTTTGGGGAACTCTTTCTGCCAGGGAAGAAATGACGGATGACAGAATCAAAGCAAGCAGAATAATACCTATAAACAAAAATAGTTTCCAGTTCTTTTTCATTGGGGAGCAGCTCCTTTCTCTGGTATTTATTATAATGAATGGCTGTTTTTTATGCAACAGATGCTTTTATGTCTGCAGAAAGATAAGAGGATGATAATGAGATGTAAAATATAAGTAAACTGCTTGAAGGTGGTATTTTTTTATTATAAAATAATAGCGATATTTGAAAGAAAATGTCAGGATGATGGAAAGGCATGGTATCAGAATGGATTTAACTAATTTAAGGGAACAGATTGATGAGATAGATGCACAGATTGTTGCACTGTACGAGAAACGAATGGATGTTTCCAGACAGGTTGCAGAGTATAAGATTGAAACCGGCAAAAAGGTTTTCGACAAGGCAAGGGAGGAAGAGAAACTCCGCAAGGTAAAAGCTCTGACCCACAATGAATTTAACAGCCATGGAATCGAGGAATTATTTGAGCAGATTATGTCTATGAGCCGTAAGCTCCAGTACCGCCTGCTCTCAGAACACGGCAGTTTGGGGAGGCTTCCCTTTATTGGCGTGGACAGTCTTGATTCCGGCAGGGCGAGAGTGGTCTTTCAGGGAGCCGAGGGCGCTTATTCCCAGGCGGCAATGATGCAGTATTTTGGAGAACAGGTCAACAGTTTTCATGTAGATACCTTTCGGGATGCAATGATTGCCATTGATGAGGGAAGCGCTGATTTTGCCGTATTGCCCATTGAAAATTCCACAGCAGGAATTGTGAGTGAGATTTATGATCTTCTGGTAGAATTTGAAAATTATATTGTGGGAGAACAGATTATTAAGATTGAGCATTGTCTGATGGCAGCGCCGGGAACCCGGATGGAGGATATTCAGACGGTATATTCACATCCCCAGTCACTGATGCAGTCGGCAAGATTTTTAAATGAGCATAGCTGGCAGCAGATCAGCATGCAGAACAATGCATTTGCAGCGCAGAAGGTGGCGCGGGAACAGAATAAATCTCAGGCAGCCATCGCCAGTGAGTACGCAGCGAAGCTATACGGGCTTGAGGTGCTTGCAAAGGGAATCAATCAGTCCAGTACCAATTCCACACGTTTTATTATTGTGACCAACCAGAAGATATTCCTTGAAAATGCCCAAAAGGTAAGCATCTGCTTCGAGGTTCCCCATGAGAGCGGTTCCCTGTACCATATGCTTTCTCATTTTATCTATAATAACCTGAATATGAACCGGATTGAGAGCCGACCCATTGAAGGCAGAAACTGGGAATACCGTTTCTTTATTGACTTTGAAGGAAACCTGTCGGACAGCGCAGTAAAGAATGCGCTCCGAGGGCTCAGGGAAGAGGCTACTAATATGAAAATACTGGGAAATTACTAAAACAGGAAAGGCATGAAACAATGAGAGAACAGGAACTGATCGTATATAAGGATTTTGGGAAAGAAGAGGGAAGCCTTTTATATGATATGGCGTGGCTGATGGAGCACTATCGGGATGATTATTATAATAAAGAGGACATGGCGGGTCTTTTATATGACTGCATCCACCGGCTGCTGGAGATGGCGGGAAATCACGGATTTCATGGAAATCTCTGGCACTGCTATCTGTCCAACCTTCTGGTAAACAATGAGAACAGCTACAGCAGGGCATGCGAAATCAGAGGAGAGGTGGAAGGCTCCATTAATCGTGCGGTGCTGCATGACATTGTGATTTTTAAAGAATTCTTTGATTATGATTTTAGTGATATGGTGGAAACCCTGTCTGTCAGCGGTTTTGACCTGATAACCGATTATGAGAGCAGTGACAGTGAAAGCAAGGTCTATAACAGCCGTATCAGAGAGAGAATCTGTTCCCTTGCAGTTAAGTTTACCAGAAACCATACACCGGAGGAGATGAAGGCGACCCTGACGGAATTCTATAAGGATTACGGTGTGGGCAAGTTCGGGCTTCACAAGGCTTTTCGCGTTGAGCACAATGAGAACGGCGTACAGATTGTACCGATTTTGAATATTGCCCACGTTTATCTGGATGACCTGGTGGGGTATGAGATCCCGAAACAGAAGCTGATTGAAAATACAGAAGCCTTTGTGGAAGGAAGAAAGGCAAATAATTGTCTCTTGTTCGGAGATGCGGGCACAGGAAAATCCTCCAGCATCAAAGGGATTGCCAATGAGTATTATGAAAAGGGTCTGCGCATTATAGAAGTGTACAAGCATCAGTTTCAGGATTTGAACAATGTGATTGCACAAATTAAAAACAGGAACTATAAGTTCATTATCTACATGGATGATTTGAGCTTTGAGGATTTTGAGATTGAATATAAGTATTTAAAGGCAGTCATTGAGGGCGGACTGGAGAAGAAGCCTGAAAATGTGCTGATATATGCGACCTCCAACAGAAGACATCTGGTTCGCGAGAAGTTTTCTGACAAGGAGGATCGGAGAGATGATTTACATTCCGGTGATACGGTACAGGAAAAGCTGTCTCTGGTATCAAGATTTGGTGTTACTATTTTCTTCGCCGCACCGGATAAAAAGGAATTCCAGAATATTGTCAGAGTTCTGGCGGAGCGGTATCACGTTACCATGCCGGAGGAAGAGCTTCTTCTTGAGGCAAATAAGTGGGAGCTTGCCCATGGAGGTCTGTCAGGAAGAACGGCTCAGCAGTTCATTGATTATCTGCTGGGAAGAAAGGAGAACGGATGTCAGTAAAAACGTTTGCAGCCATTGATGTGGGATCTTATGAATTGTCGATGAAGATCTTTGAGGTTTCCAAGGCAAGAGGAATGCATGAGATAGATCATATCAGACATGGCATTGATATGGGAACGGAAACCTACAGTACCGGAAAGCTTTCTTATGACAGGGTAGATGAGCTCTGCAGGGTGCTTCTGGAGTTTAAAAATATTATGAAATCCTATCAGGTATCGGACTATAAGGCTTATGGAACCAGTGCCATCAGGGAGACCAAAAACAGAGCAATCCTGCTTGATCAGATTGAACAAAGGACAGGAATTCATATTGACGTACTCAGCAATTCTGAGCAGCGTTTTCTGGATTACAAGTCCATTGCCTTCCAGGGAGAAGGGTTTCAGAAGATTATTGAAAACGGAACTGCAATTTTGGATATCGGCGGAGGCAGTATTCAGATTTCACTTTTTGACAATGATACGCTGGTTTCTACCCAGAATATGAAGCTGGGAGTTCTTCGTCTACAGGAGAGAATGTTCCATCTGGATGCAAGTATCAGACAGTATGATGCTCTGGTAAAAGAGATTGTGGAATCCCAGATGAATGTTTATCAGAAGCTTTATCTAAAGGACAGGCAGATCAAAAATATTATTGTGGTAGACGATTACATTTCCGCAATTGTGATGAGAAAAGGCAGTGACAGTAATACAAAGGGATTTGCGGACAGAAAGATGATGGATCTTTTCGCACAGAATTGTCGTTCTAAAAGTTTGTCTGAACTGGCCAAAATGCTGGATATGGCAGAAGAGAACATGCCACTCCTTTATATTTCATTAATTTTACTAAAAAGTATCATGGACATCATGGAAGCAGAACAAATCTGGGCGCCAGGTGTAACTTTATGTGATGGCATTGCATATGAGTATGCTGAGAAAAATAAGATAATATCATCCTCACATGACTTTGAAAAGGATATTATTGCTTGTGCTCAGAATATCAGTAAGCGTTACCGGGGAAGTAAACGCAGAAGTGAGACACTTGAAAAGATTGCACTTGCAATTTTTGACAGCATGAAGAGGATTCACGGTCTGGATAAGAGAGAGAGGTTACTTTTGCAGATTTCCACAATCCTTCATGACTGTGGTAAATATATCAGTATGGCAAATCTGGGAGAATGTTCCTACAGCATTATCATGGCAACAGAGATTATAGGGCTTTCCCACTTAGAGCGGGAAATTGTAGCGAATGTGATCAAATATAATCATCTGGAATTTGATTATTATGAGGAAATGGAAAGACAGCATTCGTTAGACCGCGAGGCATATTTGAAAATTGCCAAACTGACAGCGATTCTAAGACTTGCAAATGGGCTTGACAGAAGCCATAAGCAGAAGTTCAGGGACGTGAAGATTACCCTGAAGGAGGATCGGCTGCTTTTGACAGTAGATACTTCAGAGGATATTACGCTGGAAAAAGGGCTCTTTGGGGCAAGAGCAGACTTCTTTGAGGAAGTATATAATATCAGACCGGAAATCAGAAAAAAACGAACATAAAATAAGCAGACGACAGTTTATAGAAAGGGATGATAATCAGTATGAGTAAATCAAAATACAGTGATCCTGACAATTTTACGAACCGGGAACTAAGCTGGGTTTTGTTCAATAAAAGGGTATTAAGCGAAGCAAGGGATAAACATAATCCTTTGTTTGAACGGCTGAAATTTTTAAGTATTACTTCATCTAATCTTGATGAATTCTTTATGGTTCGTGTGGCTTCATTGAAGGATATGGTCAATGCAGGCTACACGAAAACGGATATTGCGGGAATGACGCCGGAGGAGCAGCTGAGTGCCTTAAACGTGGTAACTCATGAATTGGTGGCACAACAGTACTCCACCTATAACAGATCCATTCTTCCCCAACTTGCGGCAAATGGTCTGAAGGTGATAGAACGCCACGAGGATCTGACGCAGAAAGAAGCAGATTATGTAGATCAGTATTATGAAGAAAATATTTATCCGGTATTGACGCCAATGGCGGTGGATTCATCCCGTCCTTTCCCACTGATCAGAAATAAGTCATTGAATATCGGAGCATTGGTAAGAAAGAAGGATGGGGACGGAAGCCTCGAATTTGCCACGGTACAGGTGCCCAGTGTGCTTCCAAGAATCGTGCAGCTGCCTGACGAAGAGGGAAGAGAAAAGAAGATTATCCTCCTAGAGGAAGTGATTGAGCGGAATATCCAGAAATTATTTCTCAATTATGATATTGTGTGTTCTTATCCCTTCCGTATTATGAGAAATGCAGATTTGTCCATTGAAGAGGATGAGGCGGAGGACCTGCTTAAGGAGATTGAAAGGCAGCTGAAAAAGAGACAGTGGGGTCAGGCAATCCGTCTGGAGGTGGAAGAAGGGATTGACTTAAGGCTTCTGGATATTATCAAGGAAGAACTTAGGATTTCCAAGGAGGACATTTATCATATTGATGGGCCCCTCGATTTGACCTTCCTTATGAAAATGTATGGGCTTTCAGGATTTGATCATCTAAAGGAAAAGAGTTATGCTTCCCCGCAGCCCGTACCGGAGCTGCCGGCTGACTGTGATATTTTCGAAAGGATCAGAAAACAGGATATCCTTTTATTTCACCCTTATGAATCCTTTAGCCCGGTAGTGGAATTTATCAGACAGGCAGCGAGAGATAAGGATGTACTTGCAATTAAGCAGACCCTTTACCGTGTCAGTGGCAATTCCCCTATCATTGCAGCGCTTGCCCAGGCGGCGGAGAACGGAAAGCAGGTTTCCGTGCTGGTAGAGCTTAAGGCAAGATTTGATGAAGAAAATAACATTGTGTGGGCAAAGATGCTGGAAAAGGCGGGATGCCATGTAATTTACGGTCTGGTGGGATTGAAAACCCACAGTAAGATCACGTTGGTTGTCCGTAGAGAAGAAGACGGTATCAGAAGATATGTACATTTAGGAACAGGAAATTATAATGATGCAACTGCCAAGCTGTATACAGATATAGGGCTTCTTACCTGTTCACCCTCAATTGGGGAAGATGCAACTGCCGTATTCAATATGCTTTCCGGTTACTCGGAGCCGCTTAGCTGGAATAAGCTGTCTTTAGCACCCTTATGGCTGAAGGACAAATTCCTCTTTCTGATTAATCGGGAAAAGGAGAATGCCTCCGCAGGGCGTGAGGGACATATTATTGCGAAGGTCAACAGTCTGTGTGATAAGGATATTATTGTAGCCTTATATGAGGCAGCGGCAGCAGGAGTAAAGATAGAGTTAATTGTACGGGGTATCTGCTGCCTGAAGACGGGGCTTTTGGGGATTGGAAATAACATAACTGTCCGTTCAATTGTAGGAAATTTCCTGGAACACAGCCGCATTTTTTATTTTGAAAACGATGGGAAACCAGAGTATTACTGTGCCAGTGCAGACTGGATGCCGAGAAATCTGGAACGCCGGGTGGAAATCATGTTTCCCATTGATAAGCCGGAGCTTCAAAAAAAGCTGATGACCATACTTAATATGCAGCTGAAGGATACGGTAAAGGCACATATATTGACAGAAAAAGGCACATATGAAAAAGTTGATAAGAGAGGAAAGGGAACCTTTAATTCTCAGCTTGAGTTCTGCCATATGGCGGTAGAGGCTGCTGGAAGACAGGAACGGCTGGCGAATAACAGGGTTTTCATCCCGGAGACACATCATGAATAAAATTATTTTGGCATCCGCCTCGCCCAGAAGGCGGGAACTGCTGCAACAGCTGGGATTGGAATTTGAAATCAGACCAAGTGAAGCACAGGAGAAGACAAAGAGTAAAGAACCATCACAGATTGTAACGGAACTATCAGAAATCAAAGCACAGGATATTTATGAAAGGCTTTCTGAAGAGGAAAGAGCCTCATCCATGGTTATTGGAGCAGATACAGTGGTGGCATTGAATGACCGGATTATGGGAAAACCAAAAGATTATAAGGAGGCAGTGCAGATGCTCCTAAGCCTGCAGGGCAACACCCATCAGGTTTATACGGGTGTAACACTGCTTCTTAGGAAGGGACCGGGAAAGGTTCCTTCCAAAATATCCTTTTATGAAAAGACGGATGTTACCATGTATCCTGCCAGCAGAGAAGAAATTGAAGCCTATGTGAGCACAGGAGAACCTATGGATAAAGCAGGCGCTTATGGGATACAGGGGCGTGGTGCGGCATTTATTAAAGAAATCCATGGGGATTATAATAATGTAGTGGGGCTTCCCATCGGCAGACTCTATCAGGAAATGAAAAGATATCAATGCTGATGGTTATAGAGAACAGTGTAGAAATCGAGAGGAATAATCAACCATGATCAAACTGATCGCATCAGATGTGGATGGCACACTGATTAAGGATTCTACCCCGGATTTATATCCGGAAATGGTAGATACTATCAGAAAATTAAAAGAAAAGGGCATTTTGTTCTGCGCTGCAAGCGGAAGACAATATGCAAGCCTTAAGAATGTATTCAGAGAGGTGGCAGACGATATTGCATATATTGCGGAAAACGGTGCACATATCCGTTATATGCATCAAAACATTTCGGTCACTCCCATGAAACGAGAGCATATTGAAGGGATTATGGAAATGCTCCGTCCTTATTATGGGGAATGCGAAACCATTATTTCTACAGTTAACGGAAGTCTTGTGGAGAGCAAAAATCAGGAATTTATTGACCTGCTTACCTTTGGATACCGTAATCAGATCCGGCAGGTAAAGGATGTTCTGAAAGAAGAGGAAGAAATCATTAAAATTGCCGTTTACCGCAAGGGCAGCATTCGTGAATTAGGGGAGAGATGTTTCATTCCTGCATGGACTGACCGGGTAAAGGCATGTATGGCAGGAGAAGAATGGGTAGATTTTATGGACAAGTCCGTGGACAAAGGGGAAGGACTCAAAATTTTGGAAAATTACCTTGGAATTGGCCGGGAAGAGACTATGGCTTTCGGTGACAATAATAATGATATCGGAATGATGAGAGCAGCCGGAGTAAGCTATGCGGTGGACAATGCTGTGGAAGAGGTAAAAGAGGCCGCTGGTCATGTGTGTCCCGGATGGAGTAAGAAGGGTGTCTGCCAAATCATTAACAAAGAAATTTTTCTATAGATATTGACTTATACAGGTGGCACACAGCATAATAATGGTATTAGTCAGTAAATACTATGGGAGGGTTTTATGTATGCACGAGTTTGATGATGCGGTATTACAGTGTTTTCTGGATAATCAGAGCCAGTTATTTCCGGAGGAAGACGTGGTGTCTAACTTAGAGGAAGCGGAGGCATTTCTTTTAGAATGTCTGGCAGTTGTAGTAAATTCCGTAGAGGAAGTATGGGAGTTCTTTGAAGAAGAAGGAATTGATTTGGAGGGCATCAGGGAAGATGAGATTTTAGAAGCAGATGAGGTATTTGATGTAGGAGACGGAAGATATCTGATTGTGGAAGGATAATAATTTTAGGAAGAGAAACCTCCGGGGCAGTAATGTTGTCTTACTGCTTCGGAGGTTTTTTGTAGTCATCGGTATTGCATAATTAAGTATATTCAATTATAATAAATAGTATGGTATTTACTTACTATGGGAAAACGTGAAAGAGTCAAAAAATGTCTTTTTATTTCATGGAATTTCATGATTTACGAAAAGCATTTTGTACTTTATACCAAAAACATCTAATACACTATAATACAAAAACAGACAGAAATCAAGTATCTGTTTGGGGATTACTGTAAAACTGACGTAAAATAGTTAGATTTTTTGGGAAATTTTTATCGGTACGTAAAAAATGACTAATTCTTCTGTAAAAAGCAGAACCGCAAAAATTTTATGACCGTCATTTTTTTGGTCGTATAGAAAGGAACACGTCAATGCCCAAACGAGGAGTCAATATTTATAAGCGTAAGGACGGAAGATGGGAAGGACGCATCAAAAAAGAAGATGCCACGAATCATTCCGGCAAATATATTTCTGTCTATGGAAAGACCTATACAGAAGTCAAAACGAAAATGGAACAAATCATAATCAGCCAGAGAAATCACACTTTGCCGTGCAAATGCCTTATGAAAGATGCAGCTATAGTCTGGCTGAATGAAAAAGGGAGCTACTGGAAACCTACCACATATACTACCTATGCCCATATTGTGGAAAAGTATATCATGCCAAAATTAGGAAACATTAGCATTGATTGTATCAATGAGGAGGAACTTACACATTTTCTTGCAGATATCAGGTGTAATCAGGATGGGAATGTATTGTCTGCCAGATATCTTCATAACATCTGTGCGGTGGTGTTGAAAATTCTAACCTATGGCAGCAAAAAATATCACTATAATATTGTGCTTCCGGAAAATCCAATTAATGTAGGTCATAATACTTCATTCATATTACCCGCTGAAAAAGATATGGCTGTGCTGGAAAAGTATCTTTTAGAGCATGCAGGTGACAGTACCTGTCTTGGGATTTTAATTGCTTTTTATACCGGGATGCGAATCGGAGAGATCTGTGCACTTACATGGGAGGACATTAATTTAGAGGAAGAATTAATCTATATAAGAAAAAATATTCAGAGGGTAAAGGTAAATGACGGTCAGACAAGCAATACGCAAGTCTTACTTCAGACACCAAAGACAAGCAATTCCGTTCGTATCATTCCAATTCCACCAGTACTTCTTCCCCTGCTGAAAAGCTATCAGAAGCCGGATGAACTGTATGTCATCAAAGGGAAAAAACGACCATGGGCAGAGCCACGGACACTGCAATACCGCTTTTCGGGAATACTGAAAAAATGTGGCATAGAGAACTTTAACTTTCATATGCTGCGGCATGCGTTTGCAACCCGCTGTGTGGCAGAAGGCTTTGATGTGAAGAGCTTAAGCGAGATTTTAGGACATAGTAATATTCAAATTACTTTAAATTTATATGTACATTCCAATATGGAGCGAAAAAGACAATTAATGAGGAAGCTTTCATTTTGCTATTATCAGGATCATTGTTCTGTTATATAGACGCTTATTCAAAATTTAATACCGTCAAAGAAGCCGTCAGCAGGATAAAAGAATTGTAAAAAACAGTTCTTTTATCCTGTTTTTTTACAGTCCTTTTCCTCATTTCGTAAATCATGAAAATTTACGAAATAAGATTTATAAAAGGATGCAGATAAAAATTGCTTCTGCAAAAAGCAGGTAAGTTTATGAGTTCCTATGTAGATATTCATTCCCATATTTTGCCCCAAATAGACGATGGTGCAAAAAATGAAGATATGAGCTTTAAAATGTTCCACACGGCGCAGAGAAATGGAATAGCAAAAATTATTCTGACGCCACATCATAAGCCCATGCACCATAATGCGAATCCGCAGAAGATTGCAGAGCTTACACAGACTCTGCAGCAGGAGATAAAAAAGCATGGTATTGAGATAGAACTATATACAGGAAATGAAATTTATTATAATAGTGATATTTTAACACTGCTTGAGCAGAAAAATGTCCTGACAATGGCCAATTCGGATTATGTTCTTGTAGAATTCGGTCCGATGGATGATTTTGGCTATATCAGAAATGGAGTTTATCAGATATTATCCGGCGGCTACCGCCCAATTCTTGCACATGCGGAACGGTATGCAGCCATGAGAGCTTCAACGGATTGTTTTGAGCGGATGATAGATATGGGATGCTGTATTCAGATTAATGCGGGGAGCATCATGGGACAAT
>JAQXYZ010000028.1 GCA_029226935.1 Bacillota bacterium
TTTTTGATCTCGTTTCCGAAGGAGGCAATCACCGCTTCATCACAGCTCATCTCCATGTCCCGGACCATATAGAAAAAGGCGAGCCATGCCAGCGGATTCCACCAGTACACTGCAAGGAGCACAAAGGCCAGCATCTTCCACAGTGGGTCGAGCCGCCGGATATGGCAGCACTCATGTGCTAAAATATATTGCTGCTGCTGTTCTTCCATCCGAAACGGAATGTAGATATTAGGTCGGAAAACGCCAAGTACAAATGGGGATGGGATCCGGTCACATTCCCAGACCCGGGCGGTTCTTCCGGAAGGATGTATTACGTTTGTCTTTTCTGTCTGCGGTTTACATATGGGCAGAGCTTTCTTTAGAATTACCGCTGTGCGGACAAGCTTCCGGCATTTCACATAGGAGTAAATTCCGTAAAACAGCATCAATCCAAAGCCTGTCATCCATACAAAAAACAATACTGCAAGTACCGGTGCTGTGGTGTTCATTGCCGGAGTGGCTGTCAAAGAAACCGACGGATTCCCGGCAGCAGTTCCGAAATTCTGTGAAGCGGCAGTTACCTGGTTTTGTACAGATGTGCTGTTCATCTGCTGTGAAAGGGTATGAATAGTTTTTGTGCTATTTTCAAATGGCTGGAACAGATTAAACAGGCTGAAACGGGAGGCAACCGGCAGGTCAAACAGCATACGGATGCCTACGATCGCCCACAGCCAGTACGAATATTTCTTCGGATATTTCCGAAGCAGAAGCCGGACGGCAAACACTGTGAGAATCACCATTGCCACCATCCCGTTCCGCTGTAAGAATGCGAGGAAAATTTCGCCCGCTTTTTCCAACATAGGCTACTCCTCTCTATGCTCATCGATTAATTTCTTGAGCATCTTTGCTTCCTTTTTGGAAATCTTCTTACCACCTAAAAAGGCGGCGACAAATCCCGGCAGGGAACCATCAAATGTGCGGTCCACAAAATATACAGATTCATCTGCCTGCACTTGTTCCTTGGTAATTAATACAGAAACAGTTGCATCCTCGTTGGCAATGTATCCCTTCTCACACATTTTGCGAATTACGGTGTATGTAGTGGATTTCTTCCAGCCCAGCTGCTCATGGCACAGCTTCACAAGCTCTCCGGAATTTACAGGGGCATGGTCCCATACCACGCACATAAAACGGTAATCACTGTCACATAATTTTACATATTCCATTTTGTTTATCTCCTGATCCTTTTGGTTTATGGCCATCAACCTGATTGAAGTCTACACCCATAGACTTGATTTGTCAAGTGTCATTTTGTTCTTTCATCATTTCCTCAAATTGTGCAGATATCCGGTCAACTGCCTGTAAGACCTGTGCGGAGCCGAACCGCGGAATATTCTGTTTCTGCGCATAAAAGCTCCCCTGCACCTGGTAGGTCAGAAGTACATGAAACATAACATTGTCCTTCAGATGGGGATATTCTTCCAAAATATATTCCTTGATGCCTTCCTCAATGCGCATAGGCAGAATGGACGCCTGGCCTCCGGAAAACAGAATATCCACCAGACTTTTGTGGGCATAGAATGCGTCTATCAGCTCTCTGGTGAATCTTGTGGAATCCGTTATACAATAAGATGGGTTGCTGATTCCATTTAAAATATTGGCAACAACTTCTCTCTGCAGATAATCCGATAAATCATAGATGTCCCGGTAATGCAGATAGAAGGTTGCCTTGCTTACTTCTGCCAGATCTGTCAATTCCTTGATTGTGATTCGCTCCAGGTCTTTTTTTGCCCGAAGCTCCAAAAAGGCATTGCGCAGAGCCTTCTGTGTTTTTCTTGTTCTTAAATCCATAGCTGCACCTTTTCTTTACTGTTTTTGACTTCTGTCTATTATTTGACTTTTATCTAAAATTGAAAATTGTTTTCTGCACAGATACATGTTATTTTCTTGCCATAATTATTAGTATAAAGACTTTTCAGACAACCGTCAATTATCATGGAGGAATGTAAAATGGATACTTACGGATTTTATACCGGACAGGTTTTTGATGCTTATGAATGGCTTGGTGCACACATTGGAGCGGATGGCGTAACTTTCCGTACTTTTGCGCCGAATGCTGCCGGCATACAGGTACTGCATGGCGGAAGAGAGATCTCTATGAATCAAATCATTGATGGCAACTTCTATGAGGTAACCATCCCGGATGCCAAAGCAGGTGATCTCTATGAATACCGCATTTTCAAGCAGGGTGGACGCTATTATACGGACCATTGCGACCCATATGGTTACGGCATGGAACTTCGCCCAAACCACAAGTCCATTATCCGGGATTTAAACGCATACAGGTTTGATGATGCAGCGTGGATGAAACAGAGGAGCAATTGTCTGGATCGTCCCCTGAATATCTATGAAATCCATGCCGGTTCCTGGAAAAAGCCGGGAGAACAGCAGGAAGACTGGTATCGCTACGATGAACTTGCAGATCTTTTGATTCCATATTTAAAGGAAAGCGGATACAACTATATTGAACTTATGCCCATCAGCGAGCATCCCTGTGATGAGAGCTGGGGATATCAGAATACCGGATTTTTCGCACCCACCAGCCGTTATGGTACGGCAGAAGATTTCATGCGTATGATTGACAGGCTTCACCAAAATAAGATTGGAGTGATTCTTGACTTTGTTCCCGTACATTTTGCGGTAGACTACTATGCTCTGGAGCAGTACGACGGCTCTGCGCTGTATGAATATCCGAACAATGATGTGGGGGTCAGTGAATGGGGCAGCCATAACTTTATGCATTCCCGGGGAGAAGTCCGCTGCTTCCTGCAATCTGCTGCGGATTACTGGCTGAAAAAATATCACATTGACGGACTTCGCATGGATGCCATCAGCCGGATGATCTACTGGCAGGGTGACGAGCGACGTGGTGTAAACGGCAATGCCGTAGAATTCCTAAAGGTCATGAACCGTGGCTTAAAGGAGCGCAATCCGGGATGTCTTTTGACTGCTGAGGATTCTACCAATTTTCCGAGTGTTACCCGATCTGTAGAGGAAGGCGGACTTGGTTTTGATTATAAATGGGATATGGGCTTTATGCATGATACGCTGGATTATTTCCAGACGCCTCCGGAAGGGCGGACAAATAAATACCACCAGATTACATTTTCCATGATGTACTATTACAATGAACATTATCTGCTTCCATTTTCCCACGATGAAGTGGTCCATGGGAAGGCAACCATACTCCAGAAAATGTGCAACGATTACGAGGTCAAGTTTCCGCAGGCCCGGGTGATGTATATGTACATGATGATGCATCCCGGGAAAAAGCTGAACTTTATGGGAAATGAATTCGGTCAGTTTCGCGAGTGGGATGAAAAACGGCAGCAGGACTGGCTTCTCTTTGGATATGACAAACACAGAGCTTTCTATCGATATATGTGTGAACTGAATCACCTGTATCTGAATCATCCGGCATTGTCAGCATGGGATTACAATCCGGAGGGATTTACGTGGATCGACTGCCAGCAGGAAATCCGTTGTGTGTACAGTTTTGCACGCAAATGCGGTACAGAACAGCTTATCACCGTTCTGAATATGAATGGATGGAAACAGGATTTCTATTCCATCGACCTTCCTTCCACAAATGTGGAAGTCCTGCTCTACAGCGACTGGAAACGCTTTGACGGTGCAACAGAGGATTGGGAACTTCCCTGCACAGTTTCAGAGGGAAAATTGAACTGTGTATTGAATCCGTTCTCCGGGTTTGTCGTCCGCTGTCTGTGATGGGGACGATCTCATTGGAGAAGCTTAGCAGAGCAATGCGGCTGGGAGAAACGGTAAAGCAGCTTGCACGAGCATTACATTGCAAAATGGAGGAACTTCTGTAGCATGTTTTAAGGGTGATTGCTATTTCTACATCCCAATGTTAAAATAAATGGAAAAAGGGAGGCAGGCTATGCAGTATTTGATGTGTAAAAATCAAAAGGTATTAAATACAGAATCCTATGAGATAGAGATCCCTGAATTGCTTCCGGGTTATCTTATGTCGAAGGGAGCATCAAAGGAGACCTTTCACCAGTGGATGAAACTGCGGTACTCCTCTTCGTCAAATACATTGGCACGGAAACTGCAGGGGCTTGCCTTCGGACAGGGCAACAGACAAAGAATCAACAGGCTTACCCATGCATTGAGTTTTACAGACTGCTATTGGCTGAAGGAAGAATCGGAGCGGGTTACCTTCCAGGAAATCAGTCCATATTATACGAAATTCTGGGATGGAACCACTCCTTTTCACGCAGAGGCTGCTCCGACATTATATACAGACGGCTTTTTGCCAAAGGAATGGCGGCAGTCCGGAGAACTGTATAAAAAGGGAAATTTGGGGATTGAAATTGCCTGCATTGAGCTGTGCAAACGCTGCGGGATTCCGGTGGAGGACGGAAAGCTGGCAGAGGAGGGAATTTGTGTTGTAAATTTTACAAATCCTTCTGTATTTCTGGAAAGTGCAAAGGCCTCAGGAAGAATTGATGAGTATGATTTTACGGATGATGATATCCTGCGGGAATTCGGAAAACAGGGCGTGCAGATGCTTGTCATTGATGCAATTATCGGAAATGGGGACCGGCACGCCGGTAATTTCGGCTATATGCGTGATAGTGATTCCGGAGTGTATCTGGGTATGGCTCCTCTGTATGATTTTGACCATGCATTGGATGCAGCCGGTTATGAAAAAAAGGATATCCTGATGTCAGACATGCTTGATGCCTGCACAGAATATTATGGGGAAGTGGAGCGTGTGTGCAGGATTGCCTGCGAAGATGCAAATGAGATCTTCAGCAGGCGTGCCGCGTTTATTTTGAAGCAGCTAGCAAAAAATTAGAACTGCTATTTCACATAATTGGTGTACCATGCCATCTTAGAATAATCTTCATTGTAATAGTTAAAATCGCAGAGATAGTACTCCTCGTTGGAGGATGATCTGAAATAATAAAATGTCACTTCATCCTCCGGACTTTCAGGGATGTCCGCACCGAGTACATGAACAACTCTGTCAAGGTCTGCGCCGGTGTCTTTGAACACGCCTTTCTCTGTTCTTAAGAAAACCGCATTCGCGTCGGTCTGCATATGGGCCATTTCCGTATAGTAATCCACACTCTCATCCTGGGGATCCCGCCATGTGATATCTGGTAAAACGATGCTTCCGTAATGTTCATTATTCCAGTAATCTTCGTATTTGTTTCCGCCTGCATAGATCGTAAATCCATCCAGACGGGAATTCAGATTTTCTTCCTGAATTGCTTTGGCGCAGGCAATTGCTGCTGTTTTTGCAGATGCTGCATCGGGTGAATATAATATCAATTGGTCATCTGCTTTGTAAAAAGTGTCGTTTTCTTCACAGATTTTATCGATTTGTGCTTTCTGGTTTTCCAACATTTTTTTTATCAGCGATATTTTGAATGTATTGTTGGAATATGGGGTACTGCCAAAATCGGATCCATCGATCATGATCTTTTCCATGGTGCTGCTCATTTCATAATCAAAATCCTGCAGCTTATCGTGCAGGACAACAACAGACTGTTCATCCGTCCGGCTTTCTGAAACGATCGTGCAGTCGCCATATGTTCTTTTCGCTTCTTGATACAAGGATTTAGGGTCTTGGACTTTACCGCAAGCCGTCAGAGTCATTGAAAATAGTATTACCAACACAAGCAGCAGCTCATATTTTTTCCACATTTTACACCTCTCTATTTT
>JAQXYZ010000029.1 GCA_029226935.1 Bacillota bacterium
GCCATCTGGCACCGCGACGACGCAAACCCAAAGGATTACCTTCTTCAGAAATTTGGAGGACGCCTGAAGATCATTGCCAATCTGTGTGACCGAAGCTCTGCTGCTTATTTTGCCAGAAAGTTTTCCCAGCCGGTCTATCCCTATCCTTATAATACGGATATCTTTAAGCCGGACCGGGACAAGCAGGACTTTGTCCACTGGCTGTCTTTTGAGAAAGGACGGAACCGCTTATTTTTAAATTTCAGAAACCTTATTTTCCGGCTCCTGCATCGGTAGGGGTTTGTGGAACCTCAGCCAATGTCGGCGTCACACATTTTTGTATTGCGCTGTCGAATTTTCTGCATAGCAGATATCTTTCCCGGACTGCCTATCTGGAAGTGAATGCCTCGCATGAAATCTGTGCCCTTTCCAGGGAACCAGACAAATCGGCACCCTTCCGGCATCAGGGAATCATCTACTACCCCGGCCTAACCACCCGGAGGATGTCAGAAATTATGAACCTTCGCTATAAATATTATATTCTGGATTTCGGTGTACTGACAGAACACACCCTTCCGGAATTCAAGCGCTGTGACCTCAGAGTCGTAATAACGGATGTAAGTATGTGGAAATCTGCAAGACTGGAATGTTTTGCAAAACAACTGCAAAAAAATAACATACCATGGAATACGTTAAAAACAGTTGGAAGAGATGGGACAAAAAGCGATTATGCAAGACTCCATGCAGATTTTGGCATTCAGGCGGAACCTATGCCTGTTCTCAAAGACCCTTTTCGCATTACCTCTGGATGTTTTCATTTTTTTGAAGAAATTATGAAAGGAGATTAGTTATCACATTGTCAACAAATCAAGATCAGCTTCTTATTGAGTTTGGACCAGAATTTTACCAGGGGCTGGTAATCAATCTTGCTGGTATGATGGGACAAAAAGCAACTTATTAACATTTAATTAATTAACAATAATATCATAATGTAAAAACAAGGGAAATCCGGCGTTTGGTGAAAGGGGTCTCAATGCATAGACTTTAAACCAATCGTCAAACAATAGTGAAAAAAGAGACAGAAAAACCGGTGGCAGATATGCTGCCGGTTTTTCGTGTGTATTCAGTTATTCTTTTCTTAAATTTCTGTGATTTGTTTGAATCTGTGAAGTCAGAATGCTATAATCTCTTTATCGACATAAAATGACATGATTATCACAACAAAGCTAAGAAAGGGATTTGTATATGAAGAAAAAACTGATACCGATTCTCGTCGTCTGTGCGATGATTGCGCTGGTAATCGCAGGTATTGGAGCCTCTGTTCTAATTCGCCGATATACCCCCGGCAAGGAACATAAAGACCTGAATACCTACTATGGACTTTCTTCAAATGATGAAGTTGCCATCGTATTAAATAATGAAATTATGGAAGAAAAGGCCAAAGTGATGGATGGCAAAATCTATTTGGATTACAATTTTATCCATGACCACCTGAATCCAAGATTTTATTGGGACCATAATGAGAACATTCTTCTCTATGCTACACCAAGAGAACTGATTTCCGCCGAGGCGGATCAAAACAAATATCTCATTACGAAATCCTCCGTGGATTATGGCCGACCTGTAGTTAAGGCTGCTTCTTCCACCGCATATGTGGATCTTGAATTCGTAGCAAAATATTCTGATTTTATCTACGATCATATTGAAAATCCCCACCGCCTGATCATTACCAGTCAGTGGGGTGACTACGAGACTGCGGCTTTGAAGAAAGATTCTGCCATCCGCCAAAAAGGTGGTATTAAGAGCCCCATCCTAAAGGATGCCAAAGCCAAGGATTCCGTTACGGTTCTTGAAACCGGCGACAACTGGACAAAAGTATCCACAGCTGATGGAATCATCGGCTACGTGAAGAACAAAGCCCTCACCGCCACAGAGACCAAGACCCGAAAAAGTAAAGCTGAGCCGGAAACCTATGCACATATCACCAAGGATTTCAAGATCTGCATGGCATGGCATCAGGTATTTAATTCCTCGTCCAATGATGAGGTATCCTCTGTCCTTGCAAAAAC
>JAQXYZ010000030.1 GCA_029226935.1 Bacillota bacterium
AAGGGGTATGTCAGGATTATGCCCACATTCTTTTGTCCCTGTGCAGGGAAGAACGTATTCCGGCAAGATATGTGGTGGGGATGCTCTTGGGAGAGGGAGAGAGCCATGCGTGGATAGAAGCATTTGACGGAAAAAACTGGATTGGATTCGATCCCACCAATAACCTGATCGTGGATGATGCACATATCAAAATTTCCCACGGGCGGGACTATCAGGATTGTTCTATTAACAGAGGGGTCTTTACGGGACAGGCCCGGCAGAAACAGAGAATTCTGGTAGAAGTAAGGGAAGAGGAGCAAAAAGCATGATTGAAACAGTTGCGAAAGCAGGACTTCCTGTAGATGAATTACAGGAGATAAGAAAAATGCGTATAGAACCTGAGGAAGGTTCCAACGGAAAAAGAATCAGTGTGGTTACCGGAATTCACGGAGATGAGCTGGAAGGGCAGTATGTATGCTATCGACTGTCCAGCTATCTTAAGGAGAACAAGGATGCCTTAAAAGGTACTGTGGATATCTATCCGGCGCTAAATCCTTTCGGCATCGATTCCATAACAAGAGGAATTCCGGCATTTGATCTGGATATGAACCGGATTTTTCCGGGAAATACGGAAGGGGATATGAATGAATATCTTGCAGCAGAAATTATCCGCGATATTGAAGGGTCAGATCTTGTACTGGATATTCATGCCAGTAATATTTTTCTTACAGAAGTGCCGCAGATCAGAATCAATGAGCTTCACAAAGAGACGCTTTTGCCTTATGCAAAAGAGGCAAATGTGGATTTTATCTGGGTACATGGTGCAAGCACGGTTCTGGAATCGACCTTTGCACACAGTTTAAATTCCAGAAATACCCCCACTCTGGTGGTAGAGATGGGAGTGGGCATGCGAATCACGAAGGAATACGGAGACCAGTTGTTTGAAGGCATCCTGCATCTGATGAAGCAGCTTGATATATGGGAAGGGGAAGATTATCCGGTAAGAAAGCCGGTCATATCCTCAGGCTATGAAGATGTATGCTTTCTGAATGCTTCCTCTTCGGGAATCTTTTTGAAGAGTAGAAACCATGGAACATTTTTGAAAAAAGAGGAATTGATCGGCAGGATCATCAATCCATTGACGGGCGAAATAATTGACGAAATTAAAGCCCCCACTGATGGGTGGCTCTTTACCATCAGGGAATATCCGGTGGTAAATGAGGGCTCCCTGATGGGAAGAATTCTAAAGAAAGAGGTTTATGATGCCCCGAAACAGAAAGGATGCTCACAATGAAAAGAAGAACCCTGTTTGAAATCAAAGCATTATATCGTGATGACTTCCGGGTAACCGGTTTTTCTTTCGGAGAGGGGGAAAAATCTGCCTGTATTGTAGGAAGCATGAGAGGGAACGAAAACCAGCAGCTGTACTGCTGCTCTCAGCTAATCCGAAAGCTCAGGGAACTGGAGGATAAGGGATGCATCAGGGAAGGAAAAGAAATTTTGGTCGTACCCTGTGTCAACCCCTATTCCATGAATATCAAGAAGCGGTTTTGGAGTATTGACAACACGGACATTAACAGAATGTTTCCGGGATATTCGGAAGGGGAAACCACCCAGAGGATTGCAGGTGGACTGTTTGAGGCAATCAAGGATTACACTTATGGTATTCAGTTTGCATCCTTTTATATGCCGGGAAGCTTTGTCCCCCATATCCGTGTGATGGAAACGGGCTTTGAGGATGTACAGCTGGCAAAAAAGTTTGGCTTCCCTTATGTGGTATTACATCATCCAAGACCCTTTGATACGGCAACCCTGAATTATAACTGGCAGGTATGGGAAACAAAGGCTTTTTCGGTGTATACCACTACAACGGAGCAGGTTGATAAAGTAAGTGCCAGACAGGCGGTGGAGGCCATCTTAAGTTTTCTTGAGAAAGAGGGAATTTTGGAATATGGAGGCTTCGAAGGCTATGTGTCCAAGGTGGTATCCACAGAAGAAATGGTGACAGTGCGTACCAAAACAGCCGGTTTCTTTGAAGGAAAGGTAAGGGCAGGTGAGCATGTACGCAGGGGAGAGCTTCTTGCCTGCATTGTAGACAGCTTTTTAGGAACCACCATTGATGAAATCCATGCGCCTGTGGAGGGAACGATTTTGTTTTCCCATGCGGAGCCGAAGGTCTACCAGAATACGGCAGTATATAAAATCATTCCTGAGAGAGAGGACTGGTAACAGGAAACTGAAATTAAATTTAAAAATACAGCTTGACAATCGCAAAAGGCTGGATTATACTTCGTTGTAACAAAGGCGTTATACACAATTGCAGTGTGTAGCGCCTTTTTTGTATTTGTACAGTGCAATGTGCAGGAAAAGAGGACGCTATGATCAAACTGGAAAATGTAAATAAATATTTTGGAGATCTGCATGTGCTAAAAGATGTGAATCTTACGGTAAAAGAGGGAGAAAAGCTGGTTATTATCGGACCTTCCGGATCAGGAAAATCAACAACTGTCCGTTGCATGAACTTTTTGGAAGAACCTACCAGCGGTCATGTATACATAGATGGGAGAGAGTTGACGAACCGAAATAAGACCTCACTGATTAGGGAAACAACTTCCATGGTATTTCAGCAGTTTAATCTTTACCCTCATATGACAGTCATGAAAAATCTGATACTGGCGCCGATGAAGCTGCATCACAAGTCTAAGAAGGAGGCAATGGATCTTGCATATCATTATCTGGATGTGGTAGGCCTTCGGGATAAGGCAGATGTTTATCCCACCACACTTTCAGGTGGACAGCAGCAGAGGATTGCCATTGCAAGGGCGCTGTGTGCACAGACGAAGATTGTACTGTTTGATGAACCCACCTCCGCATTGGACCCTGAAACCATTCAGGAGGTCTTAGATGTAATGATTAAGCTGGCAAAGGAAAATATCACGATGGTGGTAGTAACTCATGAGATGGGTTTTGCAAGACAGGTAGCAGACCGCATTGTCTTTATGGCAGACGGACAGATTATTGAAGAGGGAACACCGGATCACTTCTTTGACAATCCTACAAATGAGAGAGTGAAACAGTTCCTTGGAAAAATTATCAGGTAATAAGCGCCGGTTACGGACTTGTTATACAGCATGGTTTATATAGGCACTGCATATAAACCGGTTCAATGCATTCCATCACTTAAGTTTGGACAAAACAGCAGTGCAGAAATGAGGAGAGCATTATGAAGAAGAAAATCGTATCAGCAACATTGGCAGTGGTAATGAGTATGGCATTACTCATGGGCTGTGGCGGAAAGGCAGAAACAGCAGCACCTGCGGAAGAAGCGGCAACAGAAGAAACCGCAGAAGCACCGGCAGAGGAAACTGCAGAAGCAGAAACAGAAGCAGCAGAAGAATTGGCAGCAGACGTGCAGGCAATCGTTGACAGAGGTGTGCTGCGAGTTGGTGTTAAGAATGCAGTTGTAGGATTTGGATTTGAAGATCCGGCTACAGGCGAATACTCAGGAATGGAAATTGACCTGGCAAATAAGATTGCAGAAAGCCTTGGTGTAGATGTAGAATTTACAGCTGTTACGGCAGCAACCAGAACAGAGCTTCTCGACTCAGGCGATATCGACTGTGTACTTGCAACCTTTACCATCACAGAAGAACGTAAAAAGAGCTGGGATTTCTCCACTCCTTACTTTACAGATCATGTAGGTGTTCTTGTTGAGGACGCTTCAGGAATTACCGATCTTTCCGGTCTGGTAGATAAGTCTGTAGGCGTTTCCAGCGGCTCCACTTCTGCAAAATCTCTTGTAGAGGCAATGATTGCAGCAGGATTGATTACAGGAGAAGGATATGATGCGGAAACATTTGATCCCGCTACATGGACAGAAGGTGTTTCCTTTAAGCAGTATGAGGATTATCCGTCCATTTCAACTGCATTAAGCGCAGGAGAGGTTGATGCATTCTGTGTAGATAAATCCATCCTTGCAATTTATCATACAGATGGCCGTTCCTATATTTCCGATGAGTTTGCACCTCAGGATTATGGTGTTGCAACTACGAAGGGGTCAGGATTTTCAACCTATGTGGAAGGTCTGATTACCGGATGGCTGGAAGATGGAACCATTGATGGTCTGATTGGAACCTATGGATTAAATTAGTATGTAAGATGATGTAAGAAATGGAATGGACGGATGAAATAATCGCCAGAAGATCGTTTCATCCGTCCTGACTGTTTATATTGCTCCGTCAGTTCGGAGCGGAAATGAGGTGGACAATGTCTGGTATTTTATCTCCCCAAGCATGGGAAAAGATATGGCTCTTTCGACAAACATTCCTGCTGGGTTTCACAAACACCGTAAAAGTGGCTTTCTTAGGACTTGTGCTGGCGTTTGTGCTTGGGATTATCTTTGGCTTGATGGCAACAAGCGGAAATAAAATATTGAAAGTGATAGCAAGAATTTATGTGGAGGTCATACAGAATACACCGCTTCTTTTGCAGCTCTGTTTTCTGTACTATGCATTTGCATTTTCTTCCCACAGCCTTGGTATTCTTCCATCCGGTATGATCGCGCTTGGTATCTATCACGGCGCTTACATTGCAGAGGTCATCAGAGCAGGAATTGAAGCTGTTCCAAAGGGACAGTTTGAGGCTGCCAAGTCCCAGGGTTTTTCCTATGTGCAGAGGATGTACTACATTATCCTGCCCCAGAGTATCAAGATTATTTTACCGCCTTTCGTCAACCAGGTAGTAAATATGATTAAAAATACTTCCTGTCTCTATTTGATTGGAGGAGCAGATCTGATTTCGCTTACCTACAGCTTTGTTACGGGAGAAAATACAGGCGGTGCTTACGCGCCTGCATATATTGTAAGCGGTGTCCTTTTCTTTATAATCTGTTTCCCGCTTTCAACGCTGGCAAGTGCATGGGAAAATTCTTTAAAGAAGAGAGAGCGAAAGGTAGTTGTCAGGAAAAAGACAGCTCTGGAAGGGAGGGTTTAGGTCATGGAAACATTACAGGCAAGTCTGTCTATTATGTCCAAGGCATCCATTTGGATTTACATACTAAAAGGAGTTGCATTTACACTGATTATTTCCGTGATTGCCGTCCTTTTGGGAATTATCATCGGTTCTCTTCTGGCTTTATTACGCAATTACTGTAATAAGGGCTTTAACAGAATTTTTAAATGGATAGCCATTATTTATATAGAAGTGTTTCGAAACACACCGCTGCTGTTATGGATTTTTATTTGCCTTGTCTTTTGCCCATGTCCGTCATTCTTAAACCGGAAAATGTTTGGATTGACGACAGTGGAGGTAAAGCTGTTATTTAAGGCAGCAGTTGCACTGATTTTGTTTACCTCATCCGTAATTGCGGAGATTGTCCGGGGAGGTCTTAACTCAGTTGCTCATGGACAGTTTGAGGCAGGGCATGCGCAGGGGTTCCACATTGTACAGGTCATGCTGTATATTGTGTTGCCACAGGCCTATCGTAATATTGTTCCAACCCTGTTAAGTCAGGTCATTACCACGATTAAAGATTCATCCTATCTTGCCAATGTGGCAGTCATTGAGTTGATGGCGAGGGTAAAGAAGCTGCTGTCTTCTGCCCAGATGTATAATGGAACAGGCGCTATCAACGTGTCGGATGTTTTTGTCCTGTTTGGTGTGGCAGCAATCATTTATTTTATCATTAATTTTAGTCTTTCCTGTGTGGTACGTTCCATTCGGGAAAAAGCATAGCAGAAAGACTTAAGAAGGCTTCATAAAAGGAGGACATTATGGAGAAATATGTAGTCACAATTTCCAGACAGTTTGCCAGCCTTGGGAGAACCATCGGTAAAAATATGGCACGGGAACTGGAAATCGGTTTTTATGACAGGGATATTGTGGAGGAAACGGCGAGAAGAATGAACCTTCCTGTTCCTGAAATCAGCAGGGAAGAGGAAAAGGCAGGGTCTATTTTTGAAAACAGGAAATACCCGCTGGGAATGGGGCTGATCAGTATGAAACATGAAATTTTTGCGGTTCAGTCAAACATCATCAGGGATCTGGCACAGAAAGAATCCTGTATTATTGTAGGCAGATGTGCAGATGTCATTTTAAAGGATTATCCGAGGGTACTGAATATTTACATATACGCCCCCTATGAGGCACGGCTGAAAAATTGCGTGGAAAGTCTTGGAATGGATGAAAGGACTGCACGGAATATGATTCGTGAAGTTGATAAAGCAAGGGAGCTGTACAGATTAAGGTACTGTGATGGTGTAAAAGAGGTGTTTGACCATAGAGATCTTATGATTGATTCCTCACGGTTCGGGGCAGAAAAGACGGCTCAAATTCTTTGTGGAGTGGTGCGTGAGGTATTATGTTGAAAGAATTACATTTTCCGCCAATCGGGCTTCGAATCACGAAATCCGGTATTGCAGTGGCACTTTGCTTTCTGATTGCCTTTTTTCGGGGAAATGAAGGAATTGTATTTTATTCTCTCCTTTCGGCACTATGGTGCATACAGATGTATCGGACAAATACCAGAAAGAACGCCGTTCAGCGTTTTTCGGGCACGGTCATTGGCGCACTTTACGGTCTTTTGTTCCTCCTTCTGCTCAGAAAATTGAGTGTAACCTATGTGGGACTTTTCGGGAATGAAAAAGCAGCTTTTGGGCTTCAATCAATATTAGTTTCTTTATTTATTGTGCTTGTGCTCTATACAACGGTGCTTTTAAAGAAAAAACAGGCATCCTATTTTTCCTGTGTTGTCTTTTTAAGTATTGCCGTGAATCATGTGTCAGATATGAATCCTTATCTCTTTGTCTGGAACAGGTTTTTGGATACCTGTATCGGAATTGGGGTAGGGATTTTTGTGAATGATTTTTCACTTCCGCTAAAGAAGAAAAAAGACATCCTG
>JAQXYZ010000031.1 GCA_029226935.1 Bacillota bacterium
TGAATTCAGATATTTTATGGGAAGTTGAGCTAATTATATCAGTTTTCTGCTGATTATGCTTTATATAATTCAATAAAATCAAGAAATTTTAAGGTGTGGTGGAATTTACCTCTGCACTGGAATTTAAAATTTCAAGTCAGCAGGTCTTGTCAAGCGCGATGGCGAAATGTAAACTTATATTATATTTGTTTTAAAATAAATACTTTATAAATAAAATGACTAAATTATTCATATAGAATGGATATGTATAAGGAGTTACCATGAATGACTGCAAATTCGGACGTATCAAAAACAGAATACTGTCCGCATTTTTATTTACAATCATTTTAATTAATACAGGTTTTTATGCTTATGCTGCCCCTGCATCCACACAGGATCTTAAGGACGCTGCAGAAGAGAGAAAATCTCTTCCAATTCAAAGCAATCAAATTGAAAATTGGCCTGCCGGACCTGCAATAGGAGCTGAATCCGCTATTTTGCTGGAGGCTAATACCGGTGTAATTCTGTATGCCAAAAATATTGACCGGAAAATGTACCCTGCCAGCACTACCAAACTGATGACATGCCTTCTTGCAGCCCAAAACTGCCAGATGGACGAAATAGTCAAATTTTCCCATGATGCTGTTTTCAGTATTGAACCTGGAAGTTCAAATATTGGTATTGATGAGGGACAATCCATGCCCATGGAAGAATGTCTTTATGGTATCTTGGTGGCCTCTGCCAATGAAGTGGCAAATGCTGTTGCTGAACATGTTGCCGGAAGTATGGATGCTTTTGCAGAAATGATGAATGAAAAGGCCGCCGAACTGGGCTGTAAAAACACTCATTTTGTGAATGCACATGGTCTGTTTAATGAAAACCACTATACCTCCGCTTACGATCTCGCCATCATAGCGAAAGCTTTCTTTCAGAATGAACTACTTTCCAAAATAGGCAATACCCCTTCTCATCACTTTAAGGCAACTTCTACCCAGCCGGATGATTTTATTCAGAGGAATAAGCATCAGCTGATTACCGGAGAAATTGCTTACGAGGGAATCAAGGGAGGTAAGACAGGCTACACCGATGAGGCCAGACAGACTTTGGTTACCTGTGCAGAGCAGAACGGAATGAAACTGATCTGTGTCGTTATGAAGGAGGAATCCCCGGATCAATTTTACGACACTGTAAAGCTTTTTGATTATGGATTTGCAAATTTTTCTGTTGTAAATGTTGCAGAAAATGAAACCAGATACTCTATTCAAAATTCCAATTTTTTTAATACATCCAGCGACGTGTTTGGGAATTCGAAGCCTATTTTATCTCTCAATACAGACAGCTACCTGATTATGCCTAAAACTACCACCTTTGATCAACTGGATTCTGAAATTTCTTATGATACTGACGAAGAAAATGAAATTGCAAAAATAGATTATTATTATCATGATGCATATCTTGGAACTGCAACAATCGATCTTGCCGGTAAGGCTCCTGCTGCCTATGACTTTACACAAAATAGCAGTGAAGGTTCCCTGTCAGAGGCAACAGAAAAGAACATTATTGTAGTTAATATCAAAATTGTGCTGTTAACAATTTTAGCGATTTCAGTCCTATTAATCGCTATTTTCGTTGTATGCTCCGTTATTAAAAATTATAACTTTTCAAATAACAAAGGTTCCAGAAAAAGACAGAGAAGACACAGAAAAAACCGGAAAGATGGACCTTTCTTTCCTTCTTCCCGATTTAATGATTTCGACCTTTAACCTTATTCTGTTTTGCCTGATCTCTTTTTTGAAGAATCTTCTGACAATCCTCTTCGGATATAAATTTAGAGGTTTTTACAACGTATACCCCATCATTTACTGTTTTGCGAATTCTGATTTTAGATTTCATATATCCATGAACAGGACAAAAAGAAATACTGTAATAGTGCTTTCCGTTGGGTGAAAACCAACGGATTTTCTTTCGGATATTTTTGTGGCACAGATAACACTTTGTACTGATAACTTCCCTGTCCTCTAACGCTTTTTGCTTATCAGGAAACTCCCTGGAGATATATTTCATATAATCATGAAACATGACATGTATTTCTTCCTGTCTGCTCCTTGGCAGGATATAGGTATCTATGGAATAGTTCCCCAGGATTTCCTCATCAATACAGGATAGAATTCTGGCAGTATAATAGGCATCACTAAAAGCTCTGTGAAAAGGAATATCCTTTTCTATTTTCAGATAATCTATGGCATATTCCAGACTTCTTCTGCTTTTCTTATCTTCGTATGCGATACTGAACAGCTTCTGAACATCTAAAAATCTGATTGGTGCATCACTTAATGACTCTAAATGATAGTAATGCATATTTCTCTGAAGCTCATACAAATCAAGAGGACCCCAGGTACAGAAAATATAATCCTTCCCCGCCCAGGAAAGAAATTCCCCGATTACCTCCACAAAAGGACGCCCCTTTTGGAGATCCTTCATATGAAGATGGATCAGATTACTGGTGATTTTATGCATATGTTGATAAACAGTAGGTTTAATCAGCTGATTAAATTCGCTGATCATTTCTCTGTTGCTGTTTAATTTAATTGCACCAATATCTATAATCTCAAAAGGGATTTCCTTTACTTCCGGCTCCTCACCGGTGTTACTCTGATTCCATTCCAAATCAAGTACAATATAATTCATTTTCCTTCTCCGCCCAAGTAACATGCTTATTGTGAATTTTCATAATTATCCAACAATAGATATATTTCTTCCACATTTAAGTCATCCATAAGCACTCTGAGTTGTTCAAAAAACTTTTCCTGCTTTTCATTTTTACGGTACTGATCAATTTTTTCCAAAGTATCAAAAATTTCTGCAAATTCAAATTCATCCAGCTTTGTGCGGATATTACTAAGAATACCTTTCATAATGCTTTCTTCCAAAAGAGGACTATCTTCATCTGTTTTTTTCTGTATCAAATGATAATAACTCAATACTTTTTCTATATCCTTAAACAGTTGTAAATATTGAACCCTGAAAGCTTCATAATTTTCATCAATATAAGAATATCTCTTTTCCTTTCCTGCCATTTCCTGTGCAAATGCCTTTTCGGAAAGAGATTCCGCACCAATTCCCTTTAAGGTGCTCTTCATAGAATGAATTTTAATCGTATAATTTTCGTAATCCTTATCTTCCAAAAAATTCTTAATCTCCAAAAGATTCTTCTCGGCATAAGAATAATTAATTTTCAACACCTGAAGATAGGTTTGTATACTATTTCCTGAAAGTTCAATTCCTTTTTTAATATTGACGGAAGGAAGCGTTTCCTGCAGATGGGAAATTTCCTTAACTTCCTCATCATAAGCTGCATCATTTGATAAGAGAGTTTCTTTTTTGATAATCTTATCTGCAGGTAAAAACTGAACTAATAATCTTTCCAATTGTTTCAAATTCATGGGTTTTCCCAGATATTCGTCAAATCCCTCTGCAAGCAGATGTTCCCGCACACCGCGAATAGCATCTGCTGTCAGAACAATCAATTTACCTTCTCCTCCAGGTGCATAGTAAGAATTCAGCTGGCGGATTTGCTTCATTGCAGCTATACCATCTATCTCCGGCATCATCTGATCCATAAATACAATCGGATAGTTGTTTTTGCTGCACATGTCTATAGCATCCCGACCATTGTCAGCCGTATTTACCGTAAGCCCATAAGAACTTAACAGTCCTTTGGCAACACGGAGATTAACATGATTATCATCCACTACCAGCACATTTACATCCTTTACCCTGATAGTTTCTTCTATTTCAGCCTGATTATCCTTTCTGAGAATAGAAAACTCCTGCTCCATTGCAGTTGCATCCACGACTTCCTGATCAATAATCACTGTAAATACTGATCCTTTACCATACTCACTGGATACCTTGATCTCCCCTCCCATCATGGAAACATACGCATTGGAAATGGCAAGACCCAAACCGCTTCCTTCTACGCCATAATGAATATTTCTTTCCAAACGGTTAAAATTCTTAAAAATTTCAGATAAGTCCTCCTGGCGAATTCCAATTCCGGTATCACTGATGATAAATGCAAGCTTAATATTCTTTTCCGTCTGTTCTAAAATAGACAGTTCAAAAGAAACATAACCTTTTTTTGTATATTTTACCGCATTGTTTAAAATATTAATCAGAACACCTCTGATACGAATTTTATCCCCATACAATCTACTTGGAACAGCGGGATCAATTTTTATCCGAAAATCTAATCCTTTTTTCTGTGCCTGCTGAGAAATGATTAATGTCACATCATCTAAAAGCTTTCCTAAATAATATTTTTCCAGAACTAATTCCATCTTTCCTGATTCAATTTTTGTAATATCGAGGATATCATTGATAATTGCCAACAAATTCTGGGAAGAAATCCGAATATCCTTAACATGTTCTTTTGCCTCCTGGCTGATATCCATTTGCAATAAAAGCTCAGAAAATCCAATAATTGCATTCATTGGCGTTCTGATTTCATGAGACATATTCGCAAGAAAAGTTGTCTTTGCCTGATTGGCATATGTTGCTTCTCTGGTTGCCTCCTCCAGATTTTTAAATGCCTGCATACGTTCGGATAAATCAGTTACAATAATAATGTAACCAAGCATGTCCCCATAATTATTAATAATTTTATTAATTGCAAGATTACAGTCAACTTGATTATGGAGACAAACTGTATCTATGTTCTTACGGTTTCCGTCAAATTGAAAAACTATTTCATCCTCAAGCTCAAAAAGACTACTGATCTTAATATTTTTTTCACAAGATTCAATTCCCAAAAAAGAAAATGCTGCATCATTCAAAATCTGTAGTTTTAATTTATTATCATATACCAGAACAGGTAAGGATAATGAAGAATAAATATATTTAGACATATTGTTAATATTAATCCTGGTGCGGTTGAAAAAAGAAATGGCATCATACATTACCACCAGTCCCACAAACTGTCCTATGGTACTCCCCGGAAATGCCGGTTTTCCTATCAGCGGAAAAATTGTATCCAAAAGCATACCAAACGCAATAAATGCCTCTGCAAGAAGAAGCTTCCTCATAAGCAGACGGATATGCATAAATCTAGTGTGAAACAGGGTATACACGAGCGTAATGCACCAATTAATTGCAACAATCACGGTGTAAATTACATAAACATTATTCCAAAATCCCGGATTAAAGGAATAAGTCATACCAATACTGCTCATATAGTAGGTAACAGTATCTTCGGGAAGAAGACCAATGTATATAATGATTCCCAAAAAAGAAAAAGCGATAAACATGATACTTACTTTTTTGGGTAGAGTGGACAGATAGCATATCATAATCTGTGCAAGAATCAGCATTGCAAACACGCCTATCATACCAAAGGTTCTGCACAGATATGCCTTATGAAAGTCTGTCTGTACATTAATCCCCCAAAAACCAAGGCTCCAGATTGCACTTGAAAAACAGAGGCCTGAAAAAAGTCTGTTTTCAAAATAACGTAATTCCCATTTACGATACAGCCTGATAGAAAAATAAAGAGCAAATAAGAAACATGTAAATAAAAGTTGAGAGGTTAAAATTTTCATTATTATTCTTCATCCTGTTCCGGCTTGGTAAGTGCCTTATGAATATGTTGCAAAAGAACTTCTCTTTCTACCGGCTTTGCAAGCACAGCAGATGGTTTAAAAGGAGAAATCTCCTTTACTGCTTCCTGATCCAAAGTACCTGAAAGAAAAATAATTGGCACATTTTGACACGAACTGTTCTGGTGAATTAATTTCATTAAAGTAACCCCATTATAAAGTGGGATCTGATAGTCCAGTAATATAACATCCGGCACATGACTTAACAGATAGTTGACCGCAAGCTTTGCTGAATTAATCATAATCACATGATAATCATCCTGCAAAAAGTTATTAATCTGTTTCAAATAAGACATATCATCATCGATTGCAACAATCGTCTTTTTATCGCCTTTTACAGTTTTCTTTTTCAACATATCAAGAACCGTATCTATCAGCGTTTCTTTACTGATTGGCTTTAAAAGATAACCATCAATTCCCATAACAATAGAATTCATAACTGCGTGACGGTCATTTCTTCCTGTAATCATAATTACCGGTACATTAATGCAGGTTTTTAAATTCCGCAAATTTTCTAAGGTAGCAATACCGTCCATCATTGGCATTTCATAGTCCAGAAGGATAACATCAATAGACATTTCTCTTGCAATGTCTATTGCCTGTCTTCCACTGCTTGCAATTTGTACATTCACAATATCATCCAGATATGTCTTTAGGACATTCAGAGTTCCGGCATCATCATCTACAATCAATACAGTTGGTCCCATCGTGCTTCCTTTCCCTCATAAAAACGCTTCATCCTATGTATAAACATAATTATATTACCATAATTCTTGTATGATTAAAAGCCAGATAAATGCTATGTATGTATGAATTTATTTGTGGTCTGTTTTTTCTCATGATAAAATAGAAACAGCAAAAAACAGAGAGGATTGACAGACCATGACAAAAGTAACATATATTGAACACAGTGGTTTCATGCTGGAAACAGAAACTGCTACTTTTCTTTTCGACTATTACGCGGGCACTATCCCAAAGGCAGACCCTCATAAACCCTTTCTAGTTTTTGTCAGCCATAAGCACCACGATCATTACAATCCGGAAATCTTTGAACTGATTAAACAGTATCCTGATATTCAATATATCCTGTCAAAAGATATTCCCATTAAATGGCAGCTTTCAAAATACAGGGAGCAGGGCATTTCATTGGAAGAACATATTCACGCCATGCACAAAAATATGGTTCAGGATATCATGCTTTCTCATGGTAAAAGTCTTACAATAGAAACCTTAAAATCCACCGATGCCGGTGTTGCATATCTCATTACCGATAACGGTAAGCTTTATTATCATGCGGGAGATTTAAATCTCTGGATATGGGAAGGCGAATCAAAACAGTACAATGACAACATGACCAATGCTTATTTTAGAGAGTTAGACAAATTAAAAGATAAAAAAATTGATGTTGCTTTCGTTCCTTTGGATCCAAGACAGGAAAAGGATGCTTTTTCAGGAATGGAGTCCTTTTTACAGTATACTGACAGCAAATGTGTATTTCCCATGCATTTTTGGGGTAATTTCGACATCATCTGTCGTTTCCTTGCAAAGAATTCTGAATATAAAGGTAAAATTATGCCCATTGAACACACGATGCAGGAATTTATTTTTAATTAAGGTTCCTAGATCAGCTTCATATCGATTTTCAGCTTTCCATCATAAATTCCTACAGGTATGGGCTGTTCAAAACCATAAATGACAGGATATGTTTCTGATTCAAACTGGTAAATGATTACCTTTTTCTGCTTCATATCCACCATCCAATACTCCCGCACTCCCGCTTCCATATATTTATCCAGTTTCTTCACACAGTCCTTTCTTCTTGTGGAAGGGGATAATACTTCAAGCACAAAATCCGGTGCTCCAAAAACACATCTGTCTATAATAATATCGGTATCACACACTATAATCACATCCGGCTGCACCATAGTTCTGTTATCACAATCAAGCTGCACTCTGATGTGTTGCAGTAGGTGCGCCCATATCATAGATTACACCGTCAATTAGTTCTACACGTTGATCCTCCGGCCATGCATAATAATCCTCTAACGTATATTCTCCCTGTCTCTTTGCACCATATTTGACTACCTCCTCCTTTACCAGATTACAGCTGTCATTTTCGCTCATAAATAACTTTTCCAAAGCCTGTAAGGTTGCATATCTGGGTGCAGCAGTTTCACCGGAAAAAATTTTTTGCACAGTTCCAATAGGTACACCGGATAATTCTGAAATTTGAGCATAAGAATATCCCTTTTGTTTTTTAATCTGTTTCATTTCTTTTATTGTCATTATATGCACTCCATTCGCTCAACTATTTCTATTATTACATTTATTTTATTTTGTAATTTTATTATATTATTTTATATCCGATTGTCAACCGTTTTATATCCAAAAGATAGTGTAAAGTTGTTGTTGGTTGGAAATAAGTAAGATACCCCTTAAAGAGTTGTTCCATGAATACAATGATTTGATTTATTTCCAACATTTTACATTTGGTAACAACCATTTGTCAAAACATTAATAAAACTAATAAT
>JAQXYZ010000032.1 GCA_029226935.1 Bacillota bacterium
ATATCATATAAGATATTTTGTCAACGCTATTTTTTCCAAAAAGTATTGTAATTACAATTATAATCTGTTATGCTTAATTCACTTCGGGCAATGGATTATGAGAAGGCTATCTATCTTCACTGTCTATTGTTATTCTGTTAACACAACGAAACAACATTTATCGTCCGTTTCGGACAATTACCAGTTAAATCATTTTTATTTTTTGTTTTTTGCTTTTCACTTTATTTCATGTTCATTGTCTTGCTCAATAAACCGTAAAAAAAGAAACCATTTGTTGCCCGAATCATGTTTTTATCATATAATGGAAGTAGATAGCTTCTCATATGGCTAGAAAGGAGCTGTATGGAGAAAGACTATTCCAGATCCCAGCTGGAAGACAAGGCACTTAAGAGCGCCACCATGTATTTCGGGCAGGAATTGCTCCCTTATCTCAATGTAGGGAAGAAGATCCGCAGGATGCTGCCCACGGAACAGATACGCTTAGAGGCTGTGCGGGCATCCGAGGATATCCTGTTTGAGATGGAAGACGGTACACTATCCCACTTTGAGTTTGAGAGTGTGGAGATTACTGAGGATGACTTAAGGCGGTTCCGGTCCTATGATGCTTATACCGGAATGTACTACAAGAAGCCTGTGACCACCTATGTTCTCTGTTCAGGAAAGGTCTCAAGAATCCGGAACAAGCTTGCAGAAGGGATGAGCATCTACCGGATTATCCCTCTCGGGCTGAAACAGGAGGATGCGGATACACTCATCGCAGCACTTAAGGCAAAGGCTGCCGTGGGAACACTTACCAGAGAAGATTTAGCGCCACTTCTCTTAACCCCTTTAATGTCCGGCAATAGCAGCATCAAGGACCGGATACTGGAAGCAAGGGAAATCATCGGAGAAGAGCATCTGCCTCTGACGAAGGAGGAGCGGCAGCGCATGGAGGCAGTATTGTATGCCTTCGCCTGTAAATTCTTAAAAAATGCAGATTTAAACGAAGTAAAGGAGGAACTGAGCATGACAGTACTCGGCGAAATGATATGGAACGATGGGTTGGAGCGTGGCATGGAAGAAAACCGCAGATGTATTATCCTCAACATGCTCAAAAGGAATATGCGGGATGAAGATATCTGCGCCATCACAGAATGCAGTCAGGCGTTTGTTGATGAAATAAAAAGGGAAATATAAGGAAGTGTCCCTTCCTTACAAAAGGCGGTACAGTTATTTTCATCTGTACCGCCTTTTCCATACTTATTTTCACAAAATTTTATAAATATTTTTTTAAATCGTCAACCTTGTCAAGCTTCTCCCAAGGCAGATCAAGATCATTGCGTCCAAAATGTCCGTAAGCTGCTGTCTGCTTGTAGATTGGACGACGTAAATCCAGCATCTTGATAATTCCGGCAGGACGTAAATCGAAGTTCTCTCTTACAACCTCAACAAGCTTTTCGTCAGAAAGCTTACCCGTTCCAAAAGTATCAACCATAATAGAGGTAGGCTGTGCAACACCGATTGCATAAGATAACTGAATTTCGCACTTGTCGGCAAGTCCTGCTGCCACAATGTTCTTAGCAACGTAACGTGCTGCATAAGCCGCAGAACGGTCTACCTTAGTACAATCCTTTCCGGAGAAAGCGCCGCCGCCGTGACGAGCATATCCGCCGTAGGTATCTACAATAATCTTACGACCGGTAAGACCTGCATCACCGTGAGGTCCACCAATCACGAAACGACCTGTAGGATTAATGAAATACTTGGTATTCTCATCAATAAGCTCCTTGGGAAGGATAGGAGCAAATACATACTTCTTAATATCCTCATGAATCTGTTCCTGAGTCACATCCTCATCATGCTGTGTAGATAATACCACTGCTTCTAAACGAAGCGGCTTGCCATTTTCATCGTATTCTACAGAAACCTGGCTCTTTCCATCGGGTCTTAAATACTTTAAGGTTCCATCCTTACGAACCTTGGTAAGCTGTAATGCCAGCTTGTGTGCCAGAGAAATAGAGTAAGGCATATATTCCTCTGTTTCATTGGTTGCGTATCCGAACATCATACCCTGATCGCCTGCGCCAATTGCTTCAATTTCAGCATCTGACATCTTATTTTCTTTTGCTTCCAGTGCCTTGTCAACACCCATTGCAATGTCTGCAGACTGCTCATCAATCGCAACTAATACTGCACAGGTATTTCCGTCAAATCCATATTCAGATTTAGTGTAACCAATTTCTTTCACGGTATCACGTACAATCTTCTGAATATCCACATATGCATTGGTTGTGATCTCTCCGGTCACAAGCACGAAGCCTGTACAGGTGGCAGTTTCACAAGCCACACGGCTCATAGGATCTTTTTCCATGCATGCGTCAAGAATCGCATCGGAAATGGCATCACAGACCTTGTCCGGATGACCTTCAGTTACTGATTCGGAAGTAAATAATCTCTTTTCCATTCTTTTCTCTCCTTTTGTAAAAAATTAACAGTAGCAAACGCTGACTTGCTTTGCAGGTCGCGTTACAAAATAAAAAACCCGCCTATTAAGAAATAAGCGGACCGACAATCGATAATCAAATCCTCTTATTGTTCGATTCGCCTTATGGCTGCTTGCTCGCTCAGGTAGGCACCTTCCGTATTCGGGGTTGCCGTGGCTTCACAGATCCTATGTACCTCCACCACTCTGAATAAGAGTTTCTGCACAATATTGAATTTTCATATCTCATCTATACACAGACTACACTATATATATCCTTTTGTCAATGGAATTTTTTCCCCGATTCCGCCCTTGATTCTGCTGCCAGGATTGATTGACAGAAACTGGCAATTTACTTATAATTTAAATATATCTATCAAATAATTAACAGAGGGAAATCATGCGACGTGTCAGTACTACCAATCTGATCCCCGGTATGGTCACTGCCGAGGACGTCTACAACTACTCCAATCAGCTTATTTTACCCAAAGGTCTTATCCTTAATGACAAGACCATCACAAAGCTTGCCTTTTATTCCATTTTGCAGATAAAGGTGGAGGATCAGGTTTCGGAATCATCCCTCGATGTAACTCCCTATGAGCCCTCCTATGCTGAAAAGATCCGTAAGAGCCCGGATTTTCTCAAATTTCAGGCAGAATTCGAAGAAGATGTCGTTCATTTCAAAAAAGAAATCAACGATGTGGTAGAAAAGGGTGCTCCTCTTGACGCGGATAAGCTCGTAGACCAAGCTCTAGGGCTTTTGGAACTTGGTGCCTCTTATCCCAACGTATTTGATATGCTGCACTGTATGCGTGAATATGACGATGCCACCTATGTACATTGTATGAATGTTGCTCTGATCTGTAATGTCTTTGCAAGGTGGCTTAGAATGGACGAAAAAGAAATCAGGCTTGCAACGGTAAGCGGTCTGCTTCACGACATAGGCAAGACACGCATTCCCGATGCCATCATCAAAAAACCCGGAAGACTTACAGACTCGGAATATGATATTGTCAAAACTCATCCTCAGGAGGGATACCGTCTCCTGCAAAATTCAAAATTAGACCCTCAGGTTTTAGGAGCCGTGCTGATGCACCATGAGCGATGTGACGGTTCCGGTTACCCTTTAGGTTTGACTGGCTCTAAAATCGGCACTTTTGCCAAGATGGTCTCCATTGCAGATGTTTATGATGCAATGACCAGCGCACGGATTTACCGCGGACCTTTATGTCCGTTTACGGCAATTGCACTCTTTGAAAGTGAAGGATTACAAAAATATGATACTCATTTTATTATGACTTTCCTTGAAAATGTAGTAAATACTTATCTGCTTAATGACGTACGACTCAACAATGGGCTGACCGGTCATATTGTTTTCATCAACAAAAATAAGCTCTCAGCGCCCACTGTACAGACTTCCGAAGGTTTTCTTGATTTGAGCGCTCATCCCGAAATAACAATAGAAGCTCTGATTTAAATCAGAGCCTCTTTTTTATCTTATCCAATTTTCAACCGGAACTTCTGCAGTTCCCTTTCTGAATTTACTTTTTCAATCTGAGCGCCAAGGCTTCTTAATTTTAAATCAAAATCCTCATAGCCTCTCTCGATGAATTTAATATCATCCACCACGGTAGTGCCTTCCGCCGCAAGACCTGCAATCACCAGCGCTGCACCTGCCCTGAGATCCGGCGCGCTGATACTCGCACCTGTGTACTTATTTACACCGTCAATGATAGCAGTATTGCCTTCTACTTTGATACTTGCTCCCATTCTGGTAAGTTCATCAACATACTTAAAACGATTTTCAAAAATGCTCTCCGTAACAATGCTGGTTCCTTTGGAAAGACCTAACGCCACTGTAATCTGGGGCTGCATATCCGTAGGAAATCCCGGATAAGGAAGCGTCTTTACATGCGTATGCGTGAGCGGCTTTGCAGCCACAACCCTGACCGCATCATCCGATTCCTCTACCTCACATCCGATCTCCATCAGTTTCGCACTAATCGACTCCAGATGCTTGGGAATCACATTCTTTACCGTTACGTCCCCCTTAGTCACTGCTGCTGCAAACATAAAGGTTCCCGCCTCAATCTGATCAGGAATAATGGTATATTCTGTACCATGAAGTTTAGACACGCCCTTAATTCTGATTACATCAGTTCCGGCACCCTTAATCATGGCGCCCATGCTGTTCAGGAAGTTGGCAACATCAACAACATGTGGTTCTTTTGCTGCATTCTCAATAATGGTCTGCCCCTCTGCCATGGCTGCTGCCAGCATCACATCAATGGTAGCGCCCACCGTAACCACATCCATATAGATATGATTGCCGCGGAGCTTCTCTGCCTCTGCTATAATCAGACCATGCTCAATCCTTACATCCGCACCCAATGCACGGAAGCCTTTAATATGTTGATCAATGGGGCGAAGTCCGATATTACAGCCACCCGGCAATGTTACCTGCGCCTTCTTGTATTTTCCAAGGAGTGCCCCTAAAAGATAATAGGAAGCACGTATTTTCTTAATAAAGTCATCCTCTATAACCAGATCTTTAATCGCTCTGCCGGACATTCTGACTGTATGACGGTCAATTCTCTCAACAATACCGCCAATACTTTCAATCGCCTGAAGCATGACATTGGTATCACGAACATCAGGCATATTCTCTATCAATACGGTTTCATCCGTCATAATTGAAGCAGCTAAAATTGCGAGAGCCGCATTTTTGGCACCACCAATTTCAACTTCGCCAACCAGTGGATTTCCACCTTTAATTGCATACTGTTCCATAGTATACCTCTATATGAATAAAATCGAAAATTCTCTAAATTACAATTACTCGCTATCGTTCATTATATCATATCCTGCTCATTTGTAAACATCAAACATCAGTTCAGATATTTCAAAGGATTTACCTGAGTGCCATTAATCAGAATTTCAAAATGAAGATGCGGCCCCGTGCTGACCCCTGTATTGCCACTCAATGCAATCTTCTGACCCTGTGAGACGGTCTGTCCCGGGGATACAAGTACCTTGCTCAAATGCCCATATCTGGTCTGTCTTCCGTCCGGGTGATTAATGTACACTACATATCCGTAACCGCTTCCCCATCCGGCCTTGGCAACCGTTCCACCACAGGATGCAAAAACTGCTGTTCCCGTAGGGATTGCCCAGTCAATGCCCTTGTGATAAGAGCTCGCCCCTTTGGTGGGTCTGTTTCTCCTTCCAAAACCTGAGGACATTCGTCCGCCGGAAATCGGTTTAATATAAGTAGGCGGTATCTTGGTCCCTCTTTCGACAATTTTAGGTACAGCCTGATAAGTAATCTCCTCCTTAAGGATCTCTGTATTGATTTCCTTGTCGTTTTCAAAAGTTACCAGCGCAATAACCTTTCTATGCCCGGCAGAAGGTTCCTGCAAAGTTTTGGTCTCTGTTGTGTACCACTCATCATTATCTATATAAATGACCTCTTCTTCATAGTCTTCTTCATAATACATTTCCTCCTGGCGCACAACTGCCAGCTTAGGTTCAGGCACCGTAATGACAAGTTCTTCTCCTACCCTGATCATGGAATTCTCATCTTTCAGCGATTCATTCATCTCAACCAGCTTGTCCATAGGTATGTTGGTCTTAATTGCAATCTCCGAGAGCGTATCACCGGATACCACCTCATAGACATCACTCTTTTCTTCTTCCTGAGTCACTTCCAAAATGGCAGTGTCTAAATCTGTCAGTTCTTCTTCCTTCAAATACGCCTCTACCACCTCAATGGTATCTCCATACTCCATGGAAATTAACCCCAAATCGTAATCCTCAAAATCCTTTTCTCCTGCGGGCTCGATTTGTTCAAAGAGTTCTGTGATTTCGGCATGGATTCCCGCTTCCATGTTTACCGTCTCCCGGTTCTCTTCCACAACTTCCTCCAAAGTCATAATGTTGGTTGTAAGCACCGGAAGCTCTCTGGTCGGGTCAAGCTTCAAATCTACCTGATAATTGTTTTCACTGTCGTACTTGTCAAGGGCCGCCTGCAAAAGCGACAGCACATCCCCCTGACTGGAAAGATTTACCATATATTCATTGATTTTAACCACATAAGATCTGTGAAGTGTTTCCTTGATATCAGACGTAAGCACCTGTACCATTCGCTCAACGACCTGCTCCGGTTCATCTATCCTACCCCAGAGCACTTCTCTTCCTTCCAGCTTTAGGTCACTTTCCACCAAAACAAGCTCTTCGCTCCCTGATGCCACCTTACGTCTTGCCTCAAGGACATATTCCTCTGCCTCCTCCGGGGTAGAAACCACACCTACTTCCTCGTTATTTAAAATCACTGTAAAAATATTATTACCCGTTTTTTGAAAAGGTACAAAGGAAGGCAGAAAAAATATACTGACAAATAATGTCAGCACCGTAATTTTAATACTTCTTATTTTTAATTTCTTATAACAACCGGTAATGCGCTTCATCTATCACAAACTCCAAAACTTTCGTCTCTTTGTAACATTTTTGTAACAGATTTATTCTAACAGTTATCAATTTACTTGTAAAGGGTATGTTCTTTCCAAAATATTCTGTATATAATAAACACATAGGACAAGAAAGAAAGGAAAGCCGTTAAGTGGGAGCAATCATATTTCACATTGATGTCAACTCTGCATACTTGAGCTGGAGTGCTTTAAAGAACCTTGAAGTCGGTTCCACAGTTGATCTCCGGACAATTCCTGCCATTATAGGCGGAGATATGGAACGTCGTCACGGAGTAGTGCTTGCCAAATCCATTCCTGCCAAGAAATATGGCATTGTAACCGGAGAGCCTATCGTAAATGCACTGCGAAAATGCCCTTCTTTAGTTGTTGAAGCGCCCGACCATATACTCTATCACGAAAAAAGCCGCACTCTGATGAAATATCTGTCCGAAATATGCCCGGAAATCGAACAGCTCAGTGTGGACGAATGTTTCATGGACTTTACTCCCATTCAAAATCACTTTTCTTCCCCCGAAGAAGCGGCCTGCATGATTAAAAACCAAATTCGCGACATCTTTGGTTTTACCGTAAATATTGGCATTTCTGACAAAAAAGTGCTCGCTAAAATGGCGTCCGACTTCAAAAAACCAGACCGGGTACATACACTTTATTCTTGGGAGATTAAAGAAAAAATGTGGCCGCTTCCTGTTTCTTCCTTATATATGTGTGGCAGTTCCAGTACACAGGCTCTAAAAAAGCTTGAAATTCAAACCATAGGCGATCTTGCAAATGCCGACCGCTCAATTATTGTCTCTCACTTAAAAAGTCACGGGCTGCTTCTGTGGGAGTATGCCAACGGTATTGACAGCTCTTCCGTTTCCTCTGCACCTTCTGAGGCAAAGGGAATTGGCAATTCCACAACTCTGCCCAAAGATGTTTCCGACCGTTCAGAAGCCTTTCGCTGTCTGCTCTCCCTGTCTGACAGTGTAGCTTCTCGTTTAAGAAAAAATGGACAGCTCGCCGGAAGCATCAGTGTTGAAATCAAATACAGTGATTTTCAGACAGCCTCCCACCAGATGGCACTTTCCACCCCTTCAAACACATCACAGGTCATTTACTCCTGCGCCTGCCAGTTGTTTGATGAATTATGGAACGGCACACCCATCCGTCTTCTGGGAATCCGTTCCACCAAGCTGGCAGATTTATCTGCTCCCAAACAGCTTTCCCTGTTTGATCTGCCGTCCCAAAGCAACAGCAGAAGCAGTACCGACAGTTCCTCACTCGGGCAAAAAAACAGCCATGCCTCTCCTTCTAAGGAAAAGCTGGCTGCACTTGACAAAACATTAGATTCCATCCGCCAAAAATATGGCAGTTCCGCAATCGTCCGCGGAAGTTTTCTTTCTGACAATTCCGAGAAATAACTTATGTGGTACTCTTTTTCACACTGTATCCAAAGGTTCCCAGTTTCTCTCCCAAGGTATAATAAGTTCCGTGGGAGTATGCAATCAGGTCTGCCTTTTCCAACATAAAACGTCCATTCTCATCCATGTAGCCTTCATCTGCATGTACTGCCACCACCTCTGCCAGATACATATCATGCGTTCCAAGGCGCAGGGTCTGCTTTACACGACACTCAATATTGACCGGACTTTCCTTAAGAAGTGGAGCCTTTACCTCATCGGCAGGCACAAGATTCAAATGCATATCTTTGATTTTATCTGTATCCTTCCCACTCTTTACCCCACAATAATCTGTCGCAAAGGCAAGTTCCCTGGTGGTCAGATTGATTACGAATTCTCCTGTTTCCTCAATCATCTGATGAGAAAATCTGGATGGCCGCACTGAAATTGACACCATCGGCGGATCACTACAAACAGTTCCTGTCCATGCCACTGTAAAAATATTGGGGTTTCCCTGCTTATCAGCCACGGTAATGAGCACCGCCGGCACCGGATAGAGCATATTTCCCGGTTTCCAATTTTGTTTTCCCATATTCGACTTCTCCCAAAATAATTTCTAATTTAAAATAACCCTAAGATTCTTGCAACCGTAATTGCTAAATTAGCAATTGTAATAATCATGGTAATGATTGTAAATGGAAGTAACACCTTGTTACTTTTCCCTGACTTCTCCTGTTCAGCCTTTAGCTCGGCAGTCTGTTTTCCTAATTCTTCAATCATGGAGGCCTGTACATTGCGGTAAACCTTCACATTGTCCGTATGCAGAAAGTCTTCCATACTCTTAAACAGTTCTTCAAGCCTTGTCTGCAGTCCGGTCATATTCTCGGTAATCTGTTCCAGATTGTCAGAATTTTCTTTAATCTCAGCAATCTTTGCAAGGCTTTCATTCAACGCCTGATTAATTCCCGCAATAGAAACATCAGATGTCTCTTTGATTCTGGACACAGAAGCCGCTTCCACTTCTCCTACTGTCTGCCCAATTCTCTCATTTGCCTTGTCAGCCAGCTCCTGAACCCCTTGTGCGCTTTCAATGTTCTTTAAGTTCAACTTACGCATTTCCTGAAGGCAGTCGTCATATTTTCCCATCTGATCCTTAAACAACGCAAGCTGCTTTTCCAAATTTTCAAGTGCCGCTGCATCTGCCGCCGCATTTGCCCGAATCATTTCCTGTGAATTTAATTTCTGTGAAATTCTATCCATAAAATTGTCCATTTTTTCCTCCGGTGTACTGAATTCATTTGCTGTTACGCACCTACTTTGTATCTTAACACTTTTAGCCTGTATTGACAACAAACTCCTTGTTTAAAAATCTTCCAAAGCAATTTAATTTGTGCAATTTGCACAGTTTTTCACTCCATTTTTTTACATCATTATAACAATTAACGATAATTTCATACTGTGTTCATAATTTGTTCATATTTCCGCGGTATATTATATTTAAATCAATCAAGCAGACATGTAATGTTTTTCATTACACACATAGATAAATTTTTTCATAATAGCCCAGGCGCAGCGATGTGTCTGGGCACTCCTCATTTTTATGAGAAGTTATATAAGAATCCCCCCGTGAAAAAGTATGCAATGCGCATTCTATGCGTAACAAAACAAAGCCCCCTGATGCAGTAATTTCTGCATTCGGAGGCTTTACACTGTTTTCACTTTATTCCTTATTTCCGCTGATGCCAAGAATCTCTTCGTTCAACGAGAGCATCTTAGCATCCAGTTCCGATACCATCTTAGCACATTCAACCAATTCATTCTTAATGTGGTCAGGTGCATTCCCTTCAAACTTATAATGGATCTTATGCTCCAAGCTTGCCCAGAAATCCATTGCAACTGTCCTGATCTGAATCTCCACCTTGGTATCTACAATCCTGTCTGATAAATACACCGGAACTGTAACCAGCATATGATAACTCTTATATCCGCTGGGTTTCGGATTGACAATGTAATCCTTAACGGAAATTATCTTAATATCTCTCTGGTTGCTAATCATTTCAGCTATTCTGTAAATATCGGAGGTAAAGGAGCAGATCACGCGGATTCCCGCAATATCATTTACATGTTCCACCATGTTCTGAATGGTAGATTCGTAGCCATGCCTCTTTAATTTCTTGACAATACTCTCCGAAGTCTTAATCCTTGACTTGATATGTTCAATGGGATTATATCTATGTACATGCTGAAACTCATCATTCAAAATTTCCAGCTTGGTTGCAATCTGCTTGAGTGCAGAATTATAGATTAAAATGACTTCTTTCCAGCTGTCCACGTCGCTGTCACGTTCAACTCTCAGTTCCATTCAAAATACCGCCTTAATTATGAATTATCCTTTGTGGGCAGAAATACATAGTATACTCATTTTTACCTGTATTTACATTTTCATTGTATCATACTTTCCCGCATAAATGTACATATTCCACAAAATTTTAATTAATTTTTAATTTTTATTGTGGATATGTGCATAAGAGTTTAGCCATAGCTTTTTTCATTCCGGTATGTTATGATGAGGACATGTTTCAAACAGTCACACAAATACATTTTATGTGAAAGGATTCTTTCGTATGTTTAGAATGTGGGCAAAAATTTTTAAAGACAACCGATTAATAAAGGATACTGTTATCTGCAATGACAAAGAAGATACCCGCACACATAAAGTTTTTCAGGCGCTGGATGATATCTGTTATGAATTTGACTTAGGAAAACCACTTTGGCTGGATGCCACCATTGCCGAATTTAAGCGGCATGATAAAGCCCGGTTTACGCAGGACAACTTTATTGAGCATATTGATTTTGATTATCTGGAAATTCATGTAATTGAGGAGGATTGACCATAAGCCAAGCCTCCTCAATTTGTTTTTTCTGACGCTCCTGTGTTCTATTCCAAATAAAAAATGAATAAATTTGTTTGACATCAGAAACAATAAGTAGTAGTATCATGATATATTACACATAGTTTTCAAAACTACATGATAAGTTTTAACATATTAGGAGGTTTTATTATGCAGATTACAATACGTGAACCAGGAAGTGCACTTACTCATTTAATCGGTATGGTTATGGCTGGTATTGCCGCTACCCCGCTTTTAATCAAGGCAGCTCTCTCATCAGGAACCATGACACTGGTTGCCCTCAGCGTTTTTTGTGGCAGCATGATTTTGCTGTATGGAGCAAGCACCACCTACCATTCTTTAAATATCAGCGGCAAAGCGTTAAGCGTCTTCCGTAAGCTGGATCATATGATGATTTTTGTACTAATTGCCGGTTCCTATACACCTGTATGCCTGATTATTCTTGGCGGAAAACTGGGTTATACCCTGCTCGCAGTAGTATGGGGCATCGCGCTGTTCGGTATGACACTTAAGGCTTGTTGGATTACCTGTCCAAAGTGGTTTTCATCCGTCATTTATATTGCTATGGGCTGGGTATGCGTGGCTGTCTTCGGTCCTTTGTGGAACATCCTGCCCCACGCCGCATTCGGATGGCTTCTTGCAGGCGGCATCATCTACACCATCGGCGGTGTAATCTATGCCCTGAAGCTCCCCATTTTTAATGGAACGCACCCCTTTTTCGGTTCTCATGAGATTTTCCATTTATTTGTCATGGGCGGGAGCATCTGCCATTTCATCTTTATGTATTTATATGTTGCTTGAGGGATTTGGCATTTTCATTGGTCACATAAATATGTCCTATCCCGAAGATCACTGCTACAATGCTCAGGGGAATATATCTTAAAAGTATTCCGCTGAGCAGAAATATGGCTGTGGGAATGATTGCAAGTGCCATCGTCTTCCCATAGCTTCTTTTTATAAAAAATAAAAGCCAGGTTATCCAGTATGCCAGCATCAAAATACTGTTTCCAACCTGATAAATCAGGAATCCTCTAATGGAAGCAAAACCCAAGGAGCCAATTCCAATATTGAAAATCATCAGAAACATAGACGCATATCTTCCAATCTGTTCTATTATATTCATCGCCTGATTTTTGCACCGGTTTTCTTCGCCCCGAAACTTTACTGCATAAATTATATTAGGTATCAACATCAATATCATCATTACAAGCCCAAACACATTCAACCATCCCATATCTAATTTGCCCGCAAGAAATATGGATGTGGGGCCATCTGCTCCACCGATTGGAACTGAAATACTCATAAATATCCTCCTTAACAGCTTCCTATCTTTTTCCTTTATTATAAGCATATTCTCCGTCAGGCTTCAAGACATCGCTTTTGATAAATTGAACCCCGGCTATCTTAAGATTCACTCAGATAGCCGGGGCTTCTTAACTTAAATTTATTTCATATCATTTCAACTAGTAAACAACTGCGTAATTTCCAAATACATTAGCACGGACTGTAATGGTATTCGGGTTAGTGTCCATATCGTTATAGGTCACAACATTTTTACTTGGATCAATGCAGACCACAGAAAATTGGCGGTTTGCACTTCTTGCGCTCTGCGGAACGCCGATCAGAAGTTCAACCGGGGCTCCGGTTTGACGAACCTTACTGATTACGCCCTTCTTGGTAATGGTATACATATCTGCGGTAAGATATGCCACAACCTTCTTGTTTGCTGCTACTGCCACGTCGTTCAGTGCCTGATTGGTCTTCTTGTTTAAACAGTCACTCATGTACAGAACGACATTGGTTCCTGCCTTCACTTCCTCATTTGACAGACCTACTGCAGAATAAACATCCTTTTTCTGTGTTACGACCGCAACACCTTCTACACTTTCAACATTGTAAACACCACCTATAGAAGAAACAGCCTTCTCTCCTCCCGGAAGCTGTACTATGTTTGCAGGTGCCTTTTCCTTAGTACTGGCCTCTTTTTGAACAACGGTTTCCACCTTTTTCTCTTCTTTTTTCTCTTCTTTTTTCTCAGGTTCTGGATTATACTGAGGAGTTCCTTGCTTCTTTATAATTGTATACGTTGAAAACTGATTTGTTGGGAATGATAAAACACCAGTAGCAGCATTGAATGTCGCATTCAATTCAGTTAATGTACCATTATGATCACGTACAATACTATAGGTTTCATTTGCACCAAGATTATTTCCATCCACTTTTACGCCTAGAGTAATATCATTCTCAAATTCGCTAATATTCCTTGTCCAGTTCTGTCCATCTATTCCTTTGCTTACAACATTGTCAAGAGTTATATCAACAGATCCGACTTTTGTAGCATCAGCTACAACGCTTGTCACATCTCTCGTGTAGGAAACATTATCTGTTAATGTAAGACTCAAATTACCACTGCTTGCTGCATTATTTCCATTCGCTATTGTAACATCCGAAATGACATTGCTAGAATCATTGATTATATCGCTCGCTTCTTTAAATGCTCCGCCAAAATGCATATTCCCCTGAATATTATATAAGCTAAATTGACTTACCGTATTATCATCCGGCACCAGCTGTTGGTCATTAATAACTGCACTTTTTAACTGATATCCATAATCCGGAATCAGTTTGACAACTATATCATCACCTTTTTTCAGAGCAACCATTGTGCTCATTGCATCTGGATCATATGAAATACTTACAGGTTTTCCATTTCTAGTAACAGATACAATCTGAACTTTAGCATGATCTACAAAGGCAGCTGGGTCATTAAACTTTTCTTGAGCTTCTTGTTCACTGTAAGCCCATACAATTGTCACATCATCACTTGCGCCTATTGTAAAACTTATCGTGTAATTTTGATTTTCCGTTTTAGGAACTGTAAAATAGTACCAGCCTTCATTTTCCTGCGGAATTTCTTGCGCAACACCATTAATAGAAACAGAATTTAATGCTTCACCAAACGAAACACAAAATCCTATTTGATAACTGTCTTTTGTAGAATCTACATCTCCAGTAGCAGATGCTTTATCAGCACTACGTTGAAAATCACGTCCATCAACACGAACTCTTTCAATGGAATTAAGTTTATCTCCTGAAAGAGAAATTGTAGCCGTCACAGCATTCTCCACTGGATTCTCGCCGGGCGGAGTATTATCCTCCCTAAATTCTACCTGCACCTGATACTCCTTGGTGGGTTCAGAAACAGTAATAACATTTCCGCTTTCACTTTTTGCGTCATCCTTAGATGCATCGGACACCGTAGCTCCATCTAATTTCACATCATAATAACCAACCTGACAATTTGTTCCCGGTACTACTTTAATATTCATCTTCGTAATTCCTGCCGGGAAAGAAATTGTTGTGCTCGAACTTATTTCAACGGGCTCACCTAAGGATTCATTATTATCCTTAAAAAACTCATAATATACAGTACCGGTTGCAGAATCCCGATTTGTTATATCGATTTTAAGTCCTGTGAAACTGTCAGGCTCTTCTGCCTTCGCTTTCAGACTGCCATATCCTAGCACGGTCAAAGCAACCAGCGCAAAGCAGAGAAGCTTGGCAATTAATTTGTTTCCTTTTTTCATTTTTCTTCCTTCCTCCTTCATCTTTTCCTTACTTGTTTTATCATTTGATGTATTTCTCTATCCATTTACAATTCCTGTTCCACCACAGGTCACGCAGTTTTTATTTCCCTGGCAAACGGGACAAAGATGCGGCGGCTTCCTTGCCGGAGCCTTTGCAGTGGTGGCACGGGATGACTGTTGTTCCCTTGCAGACTCCACAGGATTCGTATCCGGTCTGATTACATGCCTTGCAGTTTACAATTGTAGTTCCATTGCATTCACTGCACACAATGCCGGTTCCGTTACAGTCCTGACAGACATTGGATTGAACTGGAGTCGCTGTTGCTGATGCTGTTACATTTGCTTCCTTCTTTTCCGAAACCGCTGCCTTGTCCGATTGTTCTGTTTCCTCAGGAGTTTCTTTTTCCTCTGATGCAGCTTCCTCCACGGGAGCTTTTGTTTCCCTTGGGGCTTCTGTTAGCTGCGGTGCTTCTGTTGCCTCCGGGGCTGCCTCTGCCTCTTTTTCTTCTGATGTCTCCACCGCTGTATCCGTGCCAACATCTGTTTCTTTTCCACAGCCTGTCACCACTATTCCAAGAAGGCATAAAACAATCAACCATCTTGCAGTATATCTGGAACCTATCATAATTTTCCTCCTCCCCAAATCAAACTGCTCTCAAGAAAAAAAATGTTGAGAAAATATAAGATATTTTTTCATAGATAAATTTTTCCTTCAAGTTTACATTCGTCTCAATTTTTCTCATTCCATGCATAATAAAACTGCAACAGTCCGATTCTTGATTTGGTTTCCGTCTTTTCATTCAAGGAGGCAATGTGCCGATAAAGAGCGGCACGGGATATAAACAAATGCTCTGCCAGTTCCTGCATATTATCATCCGATGTGAGCAAAAGTCTCAAGACATCCTGCTCTCTTCCTGTCAAAGAAAATTTCTCACAGAAATCGGAAAACCTCTCATTTTCGCATTCTTCTCCCTCCTCCGGTTTTTCTGTATGTTCTTTTGCCTCATCCCTGAAACGTCCGGAATACAGGAAGGTCGTTACGCTAATCATTGCAAAAAGAACAATTGCTACAATACTGATAATCATACTGTTCCCCGACTCAATCAGTGCAACTGACCATGAGCCGATCAAAACAGCACAAAGATTATTTGTGATGCGTCCAAGTCCCGCCCATAGCTCCGGAATTTTCATGTAACGTGAAATCTCCATGAAACCTGTAGAGAAAAATACCACAAAAAATCCTGCTGAAAGATAAAAGGCAATCAGCCCTGCCAGAAACGGACCGCC
>JAQXYZ010000033.1 GCA_029226935.1 Bacillota bacterium
CAGATGAACAGAGGTGTATAAATTTTTATAGTTGGCAATAATAGATAAAAGGGGATTTGAGTAGAAAATGCGTTTACATGAATGGGGATTTGCGCAGAAAATGCATTTACATGAATGGGGATTTGCGTTATACTCTCTTTAGAAAGGTGGTATTATAAATGGAAAAACCAGTTTTTAAGAGAAAAATATATGATGAGATACTTGAATGGAAAGAGAATCGTAGCGATAAATATGCCCTCCTCATAAAAGGTGCAAGGCGAGTTGGAAAGTCAACTATTGCAGAGGAATTTGCCAAGAAGGAATTTAAATCATATATCCTGATTGACTTTGCGAATACCAGTAAGGCGATAATGGATCTTTTTGATGATACGTATGATTTGGACTTTTTTTTCTTACAGTTACAGCAGTTAACCGGAACGAGACTGTATGAAAAGGAATCTGTAATCATATTTGATGAAGTGCAACTACTTCCAAAGGCTAGACAGGCAATTAAGTATCTTGTTGCTGACGGAAGATATAAATATATCGAAACAGGTTCCTTATTATCTATAAAGAAGAATACAAAAGATATATTAATTCCAAGTGAGGAACATAAGATATCAATGTATCCATTGGACTTTGAGGAGTTCTTATGGGCAATAGGCGATGAGATATCAGCTGGTACAATAAGGTTGCTTCTTCAAAAGAAGAAGCCAGCAGGAAATGTAATGCACAGAAATCTTATGCGTATTTTCAGACTGTATATGCTCATTGGTGGAATGCCACAGGCTATAGAAACATATCTCGAGAAAAATAATTTACAGGCCGTCGATGAGACAAAAAGAGAAATAGTAGATCTGTATGAGGAGGATTTTACAAAAATAGATGGAACCGGGCTCGCCGGAGATATATTTGATGCCATACCTGCAAGTTTAAGTGGCAATGCGTCGAGATATGTTCTCTCAAATGCAAGAGAGGGTATACGTTCAGAACAGGTCCGCGAATTGATACCTGATATGCTTAGTTCTTTTACTGTGAATATTGCATATCATGCAAATAATCCCGGGGCCCCGATGTCATTAGAAAAGGATGCAGGACGATATAAGCTTTTCACATCTGATGTGGGCTTATTTGTGACACTTGCATTTAAAGACAAGAATTATACGGAGAATGTGATTTACAATAAGCTGCTTTTAGATAAACTTGATTCAAATTTAGGTTATGTATATGAGAACATGGTTGCTCAGATGCTGATAGCGAAAGGAAATAATCTATTTTATTATACGATGGAAAGCGAAACCTCAAACCATTTGTATGAAATTGATTTTTTGACTTCAGAGGGAGATAAGATTTGCCCGATTGAGGTGAAGTCCGGTAATTATAGAGGTCATAAATCATTAGATGTATTCTGCGATAAGTTTAGCAGTCGGGTAAGAGACAAATACGTTGTTCATACCAAAGATTATAAATGGGAAAACGGAATTCATTATATACCGGTATATATGGTTCCATTTTTATAATGCTAATTCAATTAGATTACCGCAGCGAGGACAGCCATACATGGCACCGCCAAAAGATGAATAGGTTGTTTTTGAAGTAGAAATACTATGAAAAACAGGGTTTTATATCCTAATGATTGATTTATCTCCTAAAAAGTAATATAATTTAGGAGATAAATAGCGTTTTAGGAGATGTGCTATGAGGGTATTTGATTATTCATCTTTAAAAACAAAAACATGGGATAGAGAGATTATTTCTCTTGTTGCGAAGATTCATGAGTATAAAGGCAGACAGGAAGTGTATCTAAAGCAGAAGCCGGATGAACTGGATAAGCTTGTAGAAATAGCAAAGCGTCAGAGTACCGAGGCATCGAATGCCATTGAAGGAATAAGAACAACAAGTACCAGATTAAGGCAGCTCTGCGAGGAAAAGACAACACCCAAAAACCGCGACGAAGAGGAGATTCTTGGATATAGAGATGTTCTTAACACAATTCATGAAAACTATGAGTACATTCCCATAAGAGCAAATTACATTTTGCAGCTCCACCGTGATTTATATAAATACACGGAGAAAAGCATCGGTGGACAGTTTAAGATATCACAGAATGTGATTGCTGCTACTGATGAGACTGGTAAAGAATATGTATTTTTTACCCCGCTGGCACCATATGAAACTCCCACTGCAATTGACTCAATCTGTGAGAATTACAACCGAATGATAGAAAATGAGGAATTGGATGCAATTTTGTTAATTCCTATCTTTATTCATGATTTCCTTTGTATACATCCATTCAGTGATGGAAATGGAAGAATGAGTCGTTTGCTCACAGCTTTACTTTTATATAAAAGCGGATATGTTGTTGGAAAATATATTTCTATAGAGAGTAAGATTGCAGCGAATAAAGACTTATACTATCAAGCCTTGGAAGACTGCCAGGAAGGCTGGTATGAGAATGAGGAAGATGTTACTCCTTTTGTAAAATACATGCTGAGAGTAATTCTTGCAGCATACAGAGATTTTGAAGAAAGAGTAGATCTGGTGAGCGAAAAGCTTCCTGCAAAAGAGATAGTAAGACGTGCGGTATATAGCAAAATGGGTAAATTAAGTAAGAGTGATATTGCAGAGTTATGTCCTTCGATTGGAATAAAATCTATAGAGTTAGCTTTAAAACAATTAGTAGAAGACGGAGTCCTTTTGAAGAAGGGAGCAGGAAGAGCAACATTTTATGTTCGAAGTGACTCGGAATAACTGGATTTTACGTCAGGGGATTGAAGAAGGCGATGCGTGGCCCGAGAATATTGATTGAGAGGAGAAATACAATGTCACTGGAAAAAGCAAAAATGTACATGAAAGAAAAAGGCTATGAGGATCATATCATAGAGCTTGAGCAGTCAAGTGCGACCGTTTCGATGGCAGCGGAGGCACTTGGAGTAGAGGAAGGAATGATTGCGAAGACAATGTCCTTTTTACAGAACGACCTGCCGGTACTGATCGTTATAGAGGGAACGGCGCGAATTGACAACCGCAAATACAAGGACACGTTTCACACAAAAGCGAAGATGATACCTTTTGATGAGGTGGAACAATACATAGGACATGCACCGGGCGGTGTGTGTCCCTTTGGAATCCGGGAGGGGGTTCAGGTATATCTTGATGAGAGCCTGAAAAAGTTCGATGTGGTGTATCCGGCAGCAGGAAACGATCACAGTGCAGTCAAATTAACGATTGCTGAGCTGGAAGATGCCTGTGGAAACGCTAAGTGGGTAGATGTATGTAAGGAATAGCAGGGAAGACAAGGGGGAGGTTGCTCTCATAGAGGAAAACGGAGGGAGTTACAATGATTATTGACACACATGTACATATCGGCGGGGAAGCCGTGGGTTTCCACATGAACGAGGATATGGTGATAACTGCGATGGAAAAATACGGAATCGATTTTTCCATTGTGTCCAACAGTGACGCCGGGGAGGTGGACCACCAGCAGAAGTTGCTGCCGGAGGAACTGCAGATCACGCAGGAGGAGGCCCTGATGAGGACCATCCGGTTTGCCAGAAAGCATCCGGGGAAAATCGGGGTGGCTATCTGGGTCAAGCCATTGACACAGGGGATGACGAAGGAACTGGAGGATATGGTATATGCCAACCGGGATATCATCTGTGCAATCAAGCTGCATCCATTTCACTCTCATGTGGCGCCTACAGATGAAAGGGTTCTCCCCTACATAGAACTGGCAGAAAAGCTGGGGGTGCCGGTGGTATCCCATACGGGACATGGCGTAGAGGATGCTCCGCAAAAACTGTATGAGGCAGCGAAGATGTTTCCAAAGGTATCCTTTGTGATGGTTCATATGGGACTGGGAACGGACAACCAAGAGGCCTTAGACCTGCTGGGAAAGGCAGACAATCTGTACGGAGATACGACATGGGTGCCTATGAGCACCACCATAGAGGCCGTGGAACGATACGGAAGCAAACGCATCCTGTTCGGAAGTGACACGCCCATTGATGGGGGGGATACTTATCTGCACAATCCCAAAGGAGACCGTTCCCTGTATCAGGACTATTTTCATGAATTGCCGGGTCTCATTTCGCTGGAGGCTTACGAGGATCTTATGTATCGGAATGCAGTGCGGATATTTGGGTTAAAGCGTTTTTTGACCGGAGGAAACGATTGAAAGAAACATAACTTTGTATTACAATAGGATCATAGATATTGTACGAAAACTGTAGGCATTAGCATACAGAATGGAGAAGGTATGGGGAACAAAGAGTATGTTGAAGGCATGGCAGCCTCCTTTTTGGAAACATTGAACAAAAAGGCTATCTTTCTTAAGCAGCAGGATTTGAATGTTGCAGATATTAAGGAAATATATGAAGGGCTTCCGGAGAAGGAGACGGTCAAGATATTTTTCTTTGAGTACGCCTTATATGATATGAAGGAAGCTTACGGACCATTTATGCAGTGGATCAGACAGGCATATGAGTCTGAATACGCGGACACATATTCCGTGGAGGAATTTGTGGAGAATTGTGGGGTATATTCGCTGCAGAGAGAGGTTTTCTGCAGTTACATTACAGATGGCCTTTGTAAAAGAAAACTGGAAGTTTTGATGAATGAATACGACTATGAGAACGAGCGTATGATGGAGTCGGTTTATTCAGCATTAAAATATATTGGTGGAGACAAAAAGCTTGTCTGTGTGATAGGCAGGCTTCATATGGCACCTGTCTGTGTACTGCGTTTTTTGAACAGGATTTTCGAGAGAGAGGATTCCATCCGCTTCATTTTTACACATGGGGAGTCCTTCCTTGTAAAAGGATATTGTCAGGATGAGTGGCGTACTCTTCTGCAAAAAGCGGGAGAGGGGAAAATGATTCTCGTAACAGAAAATAAAGAGAGAATCCATACGATGGATGTTCCTGATAAATTCAATTACAGAGAAGACCAGATTGGTTCATACATAAAAGCTTTGGAAAATATGGTGCATTTGCAGGCTTTTGAAGATGCCAGGTATTATTTCGACAGTATCATTCCCCTCATGGACAGAATTGATGCGAAGGTCCGCGATGAGGATAAGTTCAAAATGCTGGAGCTTTTAGGCATGGCGCATTTAGGCATGGGGGATGCTAAGGATGCTATGCTGGTCTGTGAGAAAATGGTACCGCTGTTTTACAATAGCTCTGACATTTATAGGGAATATATCTATTATTATTTCTCGGCAAAGGCGCATCTGCTTATGGAGGAGCCGGATCTGGCGCATAAGTTTTGCGCCAGCTGCCGATCTTTGGCTGAGAAGATGCAGAATGAACTTCTGATAATGAATGCAGACATTGTTGATATAATGGCAGAGACCGGCGGATGGAAGGAATTGTTCCGGTGCAATTTCTCATATCAGATCGGGGAGGATGTGCTGGCAAGAGTGAAGAAGGTGGGAAACGAAAATTTTCTTGCCTATATATACGTTTTCGGATATGACAATGACGAGGAATCTGTGAGGCAGATCGGGCGTGGGCAAAAGGAACCGGTCTATTTTAACATGGGAATTGCGATTGCAGAACGGCTGGGGAATAAGAACCTTCTGTTAAATGCCTACATGAAAAATATCATTTTGTATTCGGATTATGGTTGTTACCGGTATGTCAGACAGATGTATGAAAAAAGGATTGAGATCATTGAAAAGGACAAACCACTTAGAATTGCACATACATATGTGGGGCTGGGATACAACGAAATTATCTTAGAGGATTATGCCAGGGCAGATGAGTATTTCAGGAAAGGACTGACAGTGCTGATCGAACACAAAAGGGCGGAAGATGTTGCAGAAGCACTGTACAATATGTTCCTGAACTACTATGTTGCCGGATCCAACAGAAAGGCCATAGATTGTATGGAGCTTCTTCTGAAGGTGATGAAAACAATCCATGTTCAGAGCCTGAGAATCTGCAATACTTCCAAGATGTATGGGCTGCTGGCATTGGCATACTACAAGCTGGGACAGTATTTGGATTGCTTCTATTGTGTGGATCAGATGGAGCTGATTATGTCCTATGTTCTGAATAAAGATGATGAGAGTGAAAAAGAATTATGGATAGAGGATTTGTTTCTGTATCACCTGTGTAAAGCGAATATATTCCATACGGAGAACAGGTCGGAAAAAGCAAGAGAGCATTTTGAAAAAGCGTACCGGTATATGAAAAAGGCCGAAGGGGCCAAGTTCTATTCTTATGCAGAATATGCATTCTTTTATGGGAGATTTTTACAGGAAGAAGGTTTGGAGAATGAAAGAAGGAATGCTTTGCTGGAGGCATATGAATATTATATGGAGCATGATTTCCCGTTGAAGGCTTCACGGATGAAATCAGAAATGGATGCTGAGCCAGATGATGGGGACGTCTCCTATAAAGTAGATGATTTGCCGGAGAAAGAAATCCTGGATGTCTGTCAGTATGTAGGTTCCGGAATCGAATTGGAAAAGAGAAAAAAAGATATTGATTTTATGATGTTGTGTCATAATTTCATGGGAAGAGAAGGGAATACCGTCTCCGATGTAGTAAAACAAACCATGAATCTGATTAGGAATACCTTCAGCTTTGATAGAATTCTTTTCATCGAAAATAAACCGGAACAGCCGGACTTTACCTTTGTAAGTGAAAATATAGAATTAGACCTGGAAGAGATCAGCCAGATCATTGCTTTTTTCCAGGATTACAAAGTAGAATTTATGGCAGGCAGACTTGATAAGAGTTTTCAAAGGTATTTGGCAATAACCCGGAAAATCGGTGGGGATGAAATTGCAACAATTATGGGTATTCCAATGTACAACGGAGGAACACTGACGAGGATTTTTATTGCAGCAACGGATGTGCACAGGAGCTTTACAGAAAATAGAAAGATTCCGGATTACAATGATCTGGAGGTAATAAAATTTGCAATCAGTCAGCTGGATGAGGAAATTGCCCGGATTTACAGCAGTCATGTGATCCATATTATGAATGAGAAATTGGAAAAGGCTGCGTATACGGATCAATTGACGGGAATCTACAACAGAATGGGACTAAAAAGGCTTCTGGATCATAAGCTTATAGATACAGGCGTACTGCTCTACATGGATTTAGATTATTTCAAAAAGTATAATGATACATACGGACATAGTATAGGAGATTCCATACTGAAGGTGTTCGCAGACATCATCAGCGAAAATATGCAGGAGTATGGTTACGCTATCCGGTATGGCGGGGATGAATTTTTGAGTGTGATTCCCAATAAGGATGAAGCTTTTGGTGAAAAAATCGCGGAGAATATTCAAACCCGACTCCGGGAGGATGCACCGGGCAAAATAGAAGTGGAGGGGTTAAAGCTCACAAGTTCTGTGGGGATTGCCATGTACGAAAATGCCGCTTGCGATGATTTGGAAGGGGCATTATCCATGGCGGATAAAGCACTGTACTATGTAAAAAACAACAAAAAGGGCGGGATTGCCAGATGGTCCCAGGTTAAAGATTTTATATAAGGCCACAAAATCCCTTTTCAGAAAAATCTGGAAAGGGATTTTTTTAGTGGAGAATTTCCTTACAACAGTGTATAATCAACATATCATATCAATCTATTTCAGAGGACAAGGGGTAAGCGATGAATTTTGGAAAAAGACAAGCATTGGAACAACGGGGCAATCAGCTGACGCTGCATTTTGAGAAGCAGGATGTCATCCTTACAATTTTGAAGGATGATATTATCCGTGTGCTGGTGCCATATTGGATGAAGGATTACGAATCCAAGGCTATCGAGGGGGAAAATGCGGTTCCTGCGGATTTCACCGTGGAGGAGACTGCTGATGCAGTCATTGTGAAGACAAGCCGGCTTTCGCTGCATATCCACGATGAGTTTTACATGGAGGCTTACGATGATAAGGGACATCTGCTGATGTCGGATTACCAGGGGGAGCGCCTGAAAAAGGCAGAGCTGGATCAGAAGGCAGCAGATCTGCTGGAGGCCGAAGGGCATGATTCATCCAAATTGAATGGCGGAGACTATGCGGTGCAGACACTGAAGGCTTTGGCGCCGGAGGACTGCTTCTATGGTCTGGGAGATAAGAGTGGATTTTTGAACAAGCGCCACTATGAGTATGAGAACTGGAACTCGGATCTGCCGCAGGCTCATAATGAGGATTTTCATGCGCTGTACAAGTCCATCCCCTTTTTGATCTGCCTGAGGAAAGACTGTGTCTATGGTCTGTTTTTCGACAACACTTTCCACAGCTATATCAATCTGGGAAAGGAATCGGACGAGTATTTCTACTACGGTGCGGATGACGGCAATCTGGACTACTATATTCTCGGCGGCGAAACCATGGCAGAGGTTATTGGAAATTATACCTACCTTACGGGAAGAACGCCACTGCCGCAGCTTTGGACACTGGGGTACCAGCAGTCACGCTGGGGCTATACCTCGGCAAAGGACATTATGGAGGTTGCCGATAAATACCGTGAGCTTCAGATTCCCTGTGATGTGATTCATCTGGACATTGATTACATGGATCACTTCAAGGTCTTCACCTGGGACGAAGAAAACTACGAGAAAAAGGGACAGCTCTTTGATAAAATGAAAGCCCTTGGTTATAAGCCTGTGACCATCATTGATCCGGGAACCAAGAAGGAAGACGGCTATTTCATGTATGAGGAAGGGGTTGCCAAGGATTATTTTGCCAAGGATGCAGAGGGAAATATCTATGTGAATGAAGTTTGGCCGGGAGAATCGGTATTTCCGGACTTTGGACGGAAGGAAGTGCGTGACTGGTGGGCAGACCACCACAAGGAGCTTCTGGATATGGGAGTCCAGGGAATCTGGGATGATATGAATGAGCCTGCAAGCTTCCGGGGAGAACTGCCCATGGATGTAGCGTTTCATGATGAGGACCGTGAAACCACTCATGCGGAAATCCACAATGTCTACGGACACAACATGAGCCGGGCAACCTTTGCCGGGATTCAGAAGCATACAGGAAAGCGGCCCTTTGTAATCACCAGAGCCTGCTATGCCGGAAGCCAGAAATATACGACAGTCTGGACGGGAGATAACCAGAGTCTCTGGTCCCATATGCAGATGCTGGTTCCACAGCTCTGTAATCTGGGAATGAGCGGCTTTGCTTTCTGCGGTACGGATGTGGGCGGTTTTGGCGCAGACTGTACACCGGAGCTTTTATGCCGGTGGGTGGAGGCGGCATGCTTCTCACCGTTGTTCCGTAACCATTCCTGTCAGGGCTCTAAGCGTCAGGAACCATGGCAGTTTGGCAAGGATGTTGTTGATATCAACCGCAAATACATCGAGTTGAGGTATCGTTTCCTGCCTTATATTTACGACCTGTTTTATCAGGGGCAGGAGAGCGGTCTGCCGGTGATGCGCCCACTGGTGCTGCACTATGCGGATGACCCTGAGGTGCGCGACTTAAATGGAGAATTTCTTGTGGGCGAGCAGATTCTTGTGGCACCGGTATTGGAGCAGGGAGCGACCAGAAAGATGGTATATCTGCCGGAAGGCGTATGGTACGACTTCTGGACTGGTGAAAAGCTGCAGGGGCGGCAGTATCTTCTGCGGGAGGCACCGATTGATGTATGTCCAATCTATATCAAGGCAGGCAGTATCATTCCGACCTATGATGTTTGCCAGTATGTAGGGGAAAAGGATTACACGACGCTGCATCTGCTGACTACACCGGGAAAAGCAGAATATGTACATTTCCAGGACAATGGAACAGATTATGCATATGAAGAGGGGCAGTACAATCTTTATCAGTTTACCCAGGATGAGGCGGGGAATATAAAGACAGAGATGCTTCATGAGAATTATCCGGGCTATCAGGATATTCAGGTAGAAACTATTGGAAAGTAGGATTGGTACACCCAAAAAGGAGCTGTTGCATCTGATGCAGCAGCTCCTTTTTTCAGGGGGCGCCTTGCGGCGCATGTTGTCTGGATTATTTGGGTTTAATTCGCACTGATTTTCAAGTATGCCTCGACTACCTGGATTAGTTGGTCATAGCTCAGTGATGAGGTGTCCAGACAGAAATCATAATTTCGTACATCGTTCCATTCGTTTCCGGTATAGTACTTGTAGTAGTCTGCCCGGTATTTATCAATCTTGGCGATTTTCTTTTCAATTTCCCTCTCTGTGCCGCCGTTCTGCTCTTTTACCCGGGCGATACAGTCTTCTTTGGGGGCATAGAAAAACAGACGTTTCACATAATCCTCATCCCGCAGAATGTAATCTGCACAGCGGCCGATGATAATACAGGATTCTTCTGCTGCGACCTCCCGGATGATTTTCGCCTGATAATTGAAGAGGTTGTCATTGGACACAAACTCGTCGCTGTCCGGTGTCAATACCTCTCCGTGATAATTTCTCTTTGCTATACGGAACAGAGGCATTCTCTTTAGCTTTTCGTCTGCTTGGCCGAATAATGCTTCGTTGATTCCACTTTGATCGGAGGCCATCCGTATCAGTTCCCGGTCATAACAGTGAATGCCCAGCTCCTCCGCAAGCTTTTTCCCCAGAGTTCTCCCGCCGCTTCCATAGCTTCGTGCGATTGTAATTACTGTATGCTCCATCTTCAACACCTACTCTCCTAAATATGCTTTTTTAATGGACTCGTTATTCATCAGCTCTTTTGCGTCCCCGCTTAGTACAATCTTTCCGGTTTCCAGCACATACGCGCGATCCGCGATGGATAACGCCTTTTTTGCATTCTGCTCAACCAGAAGTACTGTCGTTCCCGAGGCAGAAATCTCCTTAATAATGTTGAAGATTTCTTCCACGAAAATCGGCGAGAGACCCATGGAAGGTTCGTCCATGAGGACAATCCTCGGTTTGCTCATCAGTGCCCGGCCCATGGCCAGCATCTGCTGTTCACCACCGCTTAAGGTCCCGGCCAGCTGGTTTTGACGTTCCTTCAGTCTTGGGAAACTTGCATAAACTCTTTCCAGCGAGTCTGCGATTTCCTTTTTGTCTTTTCTGGTGTAGGCACCGAGTTTCAGGTTTGCCAGAACTGAAAGCTCCGCGAATACGCGCCGGCCCTCCGGTACATGGGCCATTCCCATGGACACAATCTTGTGTCCCGGCACCTTGGTGATATCTGTACCCTCGAAGAGGATGCTACCCTTTTTGGGGCTCAGCATTCCGGTAATCGTCTGCAGGGTTGTTGTCTTGCCGGCACCGTTGGCTCCGATCAGCGCAATGACCTCTCCCTCATTGACGGTGAAGGAGATGCCCTTGATTGCCTGAATCACACCGTAGTATACTTCCAAATCCTTTACTTCAAGCATTGCCATTGCTTCATTCCTCCTATTCTCCCAGATATGCCTTGATGACCTGAGGATCATTCAATACATCACTGGTATTTCC
>JAQXYZ010000034.1 GCA_029226935.1 Bacillota bacterium
TTTGCCAAGGAAACTAAAGTTGAACAGTCCAAACGCCCTTCCAACCAGAAAGAGTACAATACATCCGATCAGGATGGCTGCTACAATTGCAAGTATCGTTGTAATACGCTCCATCTTGGGATCATAATCATCCTGCTCCTCTTCCTCGTCCTCGTAATATTCATACTCTGTTTCGTCTACTTCGTCTTCATCCTCATCGCCGTCATCTTCTTCCTCAACCGCATACTTCTTTTGAAGACTCCTCTTAACATCTGCCTCCTTGCGCAGATGCATCGCTTCCTCCATACTGTCTCTATGTCTGGACTGCTTCTTAATCTGTTCCATGTCCCTGTCGCTGATCATCTTGGTGGAGCCGTCCTCATCAGGATTTACCACCTTCACAAAATCCTCATCCGGGGTCATCAGTGAACGCTTCAGGTCTGCAATCAGTTCTTCCATGGACTGATACCTGCGATCCGGGCTCTTCTGGCAGCACTTAAACACAATCTGCTCTACACTAATTGGAATTTCAGAAACATACTCTCTGGGCGAGGGCATTTCCTCCTGAATATGCTTAATAGCAATGGCAACCGTGGTTTCCCCGTTAAAAGGAACACGACCTGTCAGCATTTCAAACATAGTAATACCAAGGGAATAAATATCACTCTTGGCATCAGAATAACCTCCTCTTGCCTGTTCAGGAGAGGTGTAATGGACAGATCCCATCACATTGGAGGTAATGGTGTTGCTGGTAGCTGCCTTGGCAATGCCAAAGTCTGTTACCTTTACCTTACCTTCCTTGGAAATAATAATGTTCTGGGGCTTAATATCTCTATGGATGATATGGTTATTATGGGCAGCTTCAATTCCCATACTTACCTGAATGGCAATACTGATTGCTTCCTTGACCGACAGTCTTGCCTTTTTTTCAATGTACTTTTTCAGGGTAATCCCCTCAACTAACTCCATGACAATATAGTAGATTCCGTTTTCTTCTCCTACGTCATATACATTCACAATATTGGGATGCATCAGCCCGGCAGCCGCCTGAGCCTCAATTCTGAATTTAGATACAAAATTGGCATTCTCGCTGAACTCCTGCTTCAATACCTTTACTGCAACCAGACGATTCAGTTTATGATCCTTTGCCTTGTAGACATCAGACATGCCGCCTGTACCGATTTTTTCCAGTATTTCGTATCTGTCTCCGATTATCATTCCTATTTTAATCATATTTACCTCTTACATCATCATTCTTTGGCGAATACATCGATCAAAATTACTGCAATGTTGTCTTTTCCGCCATTATTATTGGCCGCTTCCACCAGCTTTTCAGCTCTTTTCTCTATTGAGATACGTTCTTTTAATATCTTTTCGATTTCTTCATCCTCAAGCATATTGGTCAACCCGTCTGAACACATAAGAACAAGGTCTCCGGGTTTCAATTCCTCATGAAAAAAGTCGATTTCCACTGTATCTAAGGCACCAATGGCTCTGGTAATAATGTTCTTGTCCGGATGGTTTCTGGCGGCCTCACGGTCAATGCCACCCATCCGCACCATTTCTTCCACCAGAGAATGATCACGGGTAATCTGCCTGATCTCATCATTAATAATGTAAAGTCTGCTGTCTCCTACGTTTGCAACCTGCAGATAATGCCCAAGGCAGGTCGCTGCAACCACTGTTGTCCCCATGCCGTAAAGGGCCTCGTCCTCTCTTGCACGACGTCTGATCTGGTCGTTGGCAACCCGGATTGCTTTCCCAAGAATCCGCACCGGATTTTTTTCAAAACATCCCCTGATTTCTCTGACCATGGTCTCCACCGTGCACTTAGATGCATAATCCCCTGCATTATGCCCTCCCATGCCGTCGGCAACAATAAATACGTTAGGAAGATTTCCCACCGGCTCCTGTGAAGCATAAACAAAATCCTGATTTAGTTTTCTCTTTTTTCCTATATCTGTCACAGAAAAGGATTTTATCACAGTCTTACCTCCTATTGCAGTGCCTTTTGTCTTCTCCGCAGCTGTCCGCATGCACCGTCAATATCTCTTCCCATTTCCCTTCTAATAGTAACATTAATTCCGTTTTTTTCAAGTTTATTTTTAAATGCGGCAATTTCTTCCCCACCTGACTGCACGAAATTTCTCTCCTTAATCGGGTTTACAGGGATCAGATTCACATGACAATTTAAGTCTTTTATCAGCGCAATCAGTTCTCTGGCGTCCTCATCCGTATCATTCACACCGCCTACCAGAGAATATTCAAAGGTAATTCTCCTGCCGGTTTTCTGGAAATAATAAGCGCATGTCTCCATCAGTTCCTGAATGGAATATTTATTTGCGACAGGCATCAGCCTTCTTCGCTTCTCATCCGTAGTTGCGTGAAGGGATAATGCCAGCGTAATCTGCAGCTGCTCCTGTGCCAGCTGACGCATCTGGGGTACCAGTCCACAGGTAGAAACGGTCACATTCCTCTGACTGATATGTAATCCGTTTTCGTCTGTCAGGAGTGTCAGGAAACGCAACAGGTTATCATAATTATCCATAGGTTCTCCGGTTCCCATGACCACTACATTAGATACTCTTTCCCCGGTCAGCCGCGTAATGGCATAAATCTGATCCAGCATTTCCGAAGGTGTCAATGAACGTTCCAGCCCATCCAGCGTGGACGCACAAAAAGCGCACCCCATGCGGCATCCTACCTGTGAGGAAATACACACACTGTTTCCATGCTTATACTTCATCCAGACGCTTTCTACCAGTTTTCCATCGCCTAGTTCAAACAGATACTTCTTGGTTCCATCTATGGCAGACTCCTGCATCCGCACCTGCTTCACAGCCGTAAAATCATATTCCCGTTCACACCGTTCCCGCAAAGAAAGAGGAATGTTGGTCATCTCGTCAAAGCTTCTTACCAGCTTTACATGCATCCACTCATAAAGCTGCTTCGCGCGGAAGGATTTCTCTCCCATCTCCTCCATTTCTCTTTTCAGTTCCTCTAAGGTTAACGATTTAATATCCTTCATATTTCTATCCTTTGCGTCTCATTCTTGCCAGAAAGAAGCCATCTGTTTCATGGATTCCGGGGAATAACTGAAGCATTCCCTCCATTCCTTCTTCCTGAAGCATTTCCGGCAGGAATGGAGCAAGACTTTCCAGGGTAAAGGGATGTTCTTTCAGGAACCATCTTACCATTTCCTGATTTTCTCCCGGATTGATGGTGCAAGTACTGTAAATAAGAACTCCCCCCGGCTTCACATACTGCCATACCACATGGAGCAGCTGTCTCTGAAGCCCTTCCAGCTCTTTCAGCGTCTCCGGAGTGATACGATATTTGATATCCCGCTTCTTTCCCATAATCCCAAGACCGGAACAGGGCAAATCCGCCAGCACCACATCTGCTTTTTCAATCAGGCTTTCATCCGTAATTGATGCATCAAACACCTCTGCCGTAATATTTTTATAGCCCATTCTTTCTATATTATCCCTGATCAGGGAGACCTTATGCTCCGTCAGGTCACGGGAATGTATTTCTCCGCATTCTCCAAGCTTTTCTGCCATGTGCAGGGATTTCCCGCCGGGGGCAGCACACACATCAACCACCAGCAGCCTGGTCACCCTTTTATCATCCCCTGTCTGCCCATCGGAAATGCCCTCTTTTCCCGCTCCTGCCACTTCTGTCACCAGCATACTGCTCACATCCTGCACTGCAAAACAGCCCTCTTCATAGCCCGGAAGATTTCTGATCCCCTCCGTATTCTCCACCTGATAAGCATAGGGAAGATATGGATGACTGCTTACCTTAACCTTCTCTCTTTCAAGAGCTTTAAGCCAATCCTCCTTCTGCGCACTGCTTAAGGATTCCTTTAGCCGGATGGTGACCGGATGTTCCTCTAAGAGCCCTTCCAAAATACAGTGGGTCTTTTCCTCCCCATAAGCATTGCTCCACATTTTCACCAGCCATTCCGGCATGGAATAACGAAGTGAAAGGTTAGGATAATCTATCTTATGTCTGTTTCTTGCAATATTGCGGAGCACTCCATTTACAAACCCTGATAAGCCTCTAAAGCCTCTCTTACCTGCCAGCTTCACGGCTTCATTACACACCGCACTGTCAGGAATGCTGTCCATAAAAAGAAGCTGATAAACGCTCATCCGCATCAGGTTTCTGATCAAAGGCTTCATCTTAGAAACAGGTACTTTGGAAAACCGATCCAGAATAAAATCAATCTGGAGCTTTCTCTCCAAGGTACCCTCTGTCACCCGCTTAATAAAAGCTTTGTCTCTATGATCAATATAATTATATTTATCTAATACATCCCTGATTACCAGATGGCTGTAGGTTCCCTTTTCCAAAATCTCCATCAGCATATCCAAAATCAGTTCTCTTGAATTTTCCACCGCTTAATTCCTTTTCTAATCGTCCCTTCTTCTGTTGCCTGCAAGAAGAATTAACCGTAGAAGCTGCAAAATGGAGGACGCTGCTGCCGCAACATAGGTAAGGGCTGCTGCTCCAAGCACATGTTTACAATCATCCACTTCATCTTCATTCATGATTCCATAATTTCCCAGCATCTTTAAAGCTCTGCCTGATGCATTGAACTCTACCGGCAGTGTTACAATCTGAAACAACACTGCAAGAGAAAAAATCCAGATTCCAAGCTGTGCCAGAGAAAAATACCCGCCACCGGGCAATTTGAAACCAAAGCCCAGAACTAGTCCAAGGATGACTAATGGAAGTCCCAGCTTAGATCCCAGATTAGCTGCCGGAACCAATATCGAACGGATTTTAATCGGAAGATAGCCTTCCTTATGCTGCAAAGCATGTCCGCATTCATGTGCTGCCACACCGATCGCTGCTACAGAACGGGAACCATATACAGAATCTGATAATCTTAACACCTTTTTGGAAGGGTCATAGTGATCGGTCAATTCTCCGGACACATGTTGAATCTGTACATCATTGATTCCGGACATCTTTAAAATTCTTTCTGCTGCCTCCGCCCCTGTCATTCCACTGCGGGCGCGAACCTTTGCATATTTGTGATAAGTGCTGTTAACCCGTGAACTTGCAACCATACATATGATTGCACCAATGAATACCAAGATATACGTAGGATCATAATAATATCCGAACATTTTCAAAACCTCCTGTTTTCTTTTACCCTAATCTCCATGCATGCCGCAGGCTGTTCTTTTGGTTACTTCCGTCCAGATTCAGGTACTTTCTTCCTCGCCAAGTCTTAAGCCTGCCGTAACCTCGTAGCCTAACAGAAAATCCTTTACCGACATCCGCTTCTTACCTTCCAGCTGTAAAGAGTAAATGCGAAGTCTGTTCTCTCCGCAGACTACATCAAAGAAGTCCTTCCCTACCGCGGATACACTGCCGGGAGCAAACCCGCTGTTCTCCTCATTTTCCTCTTCATCCACCACGTCTGCTTCCCAGATCTTTAAGGTTTTCCCCTGATAATGTGTATAGGCGCTTGGCCAGGAGTTTAAGCCCCTTATCAGTCGTTCCAAAACGACAGCATCCTGTTTCCAGTCAATCAGCCCCATGGATTTCGTCAGCTTTGCTGCATAACAGGAAAGGGAATCATCCTGCTTTTCAGGAATCAGCTTTCCTTCCTCTATCAGGGGAAGTGCTTCCACAATCAATTCTGCACCTGCCAGCATCAGCTTATCATGGAGGCTCTCTCCGGTTTCCTTCCGGTCAATAGCAACCTTCTTTTTCAGAAGCATATCCCCGGTATCCAGTCCCTTCGCCATCTGCTGAATGGTCACGCCGGTTTCCTTCTCTCCATTCAGGATAACCCACTGAATCGGTGCCGCTCCCCGATAAGCAGGAAGAAGCGACGCATGAATATTGACACAGCCAAACTTCGGCATGGTCAGGATTTCCTCTGAAAGAAGCTGTCCAAAAGCAGCAACCACGAAAATATCCGCCGGATATTGTCTTAGCTGCTCTACCGCTTCCGATTCTTTAATTTTAACCGGCTGAAAAACCGGAATGCCATGCTTTAACGCGCATTCCTTAACCGGTGTCATCTGTACTTCCTTGCCTCTCCCCTTCTGTTTGTCCGGCTGGGTAACAACTGCCGTCACCTGATGTCCCGCCTGAATGATCGCTTCAAGGGGTGCAACTGCAAAATCCGGGGTTCCCATATATACTATCTTCATTCTTCGTCTTCCTCTTCCTCATATAAATCCGAAGTGTTGACCAGATCGCCTTCCACTCTCTCTACATATAAATGACCGTCCAAATGCTCCAATTCATGACAAATTGCGCGGGCAAGGAGCTCCGTTCCTTCCAGTTCAAAGGGCTTAAGCTCCTCATCATATGCTTTTACTCTCACATAATTCGGTCTGGTCACAACGCCGGATTTTCCGGGAACACTTAAGCATCCCTCATATCCGGTCTGCTCCCCACTGGTTTCGAGAATGACCGGATTAATCAAAAGCAGCGGACTATCCCCGGTCACATCAATTACCACAATTCTTTTTAGAATGCCAACCTGAGGTGCAGCAAGTCCTACTCCTTCCGCATCATACATGGTGTCAAACATATCGTTAATCAATTCCTTTGTGCGGTCTGTTATTTCCTTTACTTCCTTGCAGTTCTTATTTAAAACCGGGTCTCCTATTTCTCTTATGTTTCTGATTGCCATTTTACCTTCCTCCATTTTATCTGCTTATTCTAAAAGCTGTCAATTGGGTCAAAGTCGAACTGTACGTTTTCCTCTTTCAGTGCAAGGGGAAACAGATACTGTTCTATTTTATCCTTAATCTGTGTCAGTTGTCCATAGTCTGTAGATTTACAGTAGAGCACAAACCGGTAAATATCATTAATCTTTCCGATGGATGCCTTTGCCGGGCCGATAATGGCTGCATTTCCTGCCTTTCCTGCCAAATCGGCAATTTTCCTTGCAAGTGCATCTCCCTTTTCTTCCTGCATCGCAGTAATGAGGATTGCCATCATATGCGATGCCGGGGGGTAAGCTCCTATCTCGCGATAAAGGATTTCTTCCTCATAAAATGCCTCATAGTCCTGACTGGCGGCACGGATAATACTGTAATGATCCGGGCGGTAGGTCTGAATAATCACCTCCCCCGGCTTCTGTCCGCGTCCGGCTCTTCCCGCCGCCTGAGTCAGCAGCTGGAAGGTTCTCTCTCCTGCCCGGTAGTCGCTGTCATTTAAAGATAAATCTGCTGCCAGCACACCTACCAGCGTTACATTGGGGAAATCATGACCCTTTACAATCATCTGTGTTCCCACCAGCACATCTGCCTCCCCTTGTGCAAATGCAGTGAGAATCTTTTCGTAGCTGTCCTTTGTCCGTGTGGTATCTCCATCCATACGAAGCACCTTAACTTTCGGGAAACGCCTGTAAAGCTGCTCTTCAATCTGCTGCGTCCCCGCCTTAAATCCCAGCAAATACGGGGAACCACAGGAAGGACATTTGGGTGGCTGAACCGTTTCATATCCACAATAATGACAGACCATTCTGCCTTTTATCTGCCCCGCCTGTCCGATATGCTGAGACAGAGAAACATCGCAGTGGGGACATTTCATCACATAGCCGCAGGAACGGCAGGATACGAACCCCGCATAGCCTCTCCGGTTTAAAAAAAGCATGGTCTGCTCTTTTTTTGCCATCCTGTCCTCTATCAGTTCCTGAAGTCTGCGGCTGAAAATAGAACGGTTACCACTTCTAAGCTCCTGCCTTAAGTCTATAACGGAAACAGTGGCAAGACTTCCTCCTGTCAGTCTGCGGTTTAGCGTAAACAACTCATATTTTCCCTTCTTCGCCCGATCATAAGCTTCCAGTGAAGGGGTTGCCGATCCAAGCACCAGACTGGCGCTCTTAATCTCTGCAAGATATTCAGCAGTTTCCCTTGCATGATACCGGGGCATGCTCTCGCTCTTATAGCTTGGCTCATGCTCCTCATCTATGATAATCATTCCCAAATTGGGAAATGGGACAAACAGCGCTGACCGGGGACCGATAATTACATCAATTTCACCTTTTTTTGCACGCTCGCACTGGTCGAATTTCTCGCCTGCGGACAGGGTAGAATTCATTACCGATACTCTGTCACCAAAGCGTTTATAAAAGCGAAGCAGTGTCTGATAAGTGAGTGCGATTTCCGGAATCAGTACAATACATTGTTTTCCCCTTTTTATCATTCCCTCTATCAACGATAAATAGACTTCTGTTTTTCCGCTTCCCGTAATGCCACGGATCAAGTAAGTCCTTCTCCTGTTTTCGTCATAATCGGAAAGCACCCTGTCGCGGATTTTTGCCTGCTCCGGGCTTAAATCAAGTCCTGCTTCCTTCGCTGTTTGAAGCTTTACCGGATTACGGTAGTAGCTTTCCGTTTCTATGGAAATAACTCCCTGCGTCTGCAGACTCTTTAAAGTTGCTGCCGCCACATTCAGCTTTCCGGTAACCAGTTCATAGGGAAGCACCTGCTCCTTACACAGTTCCTCCAGCACTCTTACCTTGGCATTTTGATGCTTTCTTAAGCACTCTCCAAGCACCCCGCGGGTTTCCTCAACAGTTAAGAGCCTGGTTATCTTCTTTTTTTCCTTCGGTTTCATAGCCTGTTTGACCGGAAGAACTGTTTTTAGCGCAGCAATCATGGTAGAGCCATAGTGCTCTTTCATCCATGCTGCAAGCCTGATGGCATCCGCCTCCACCGGCATGTTTCCGTTTACAATTCCGGCAATCAGCTTCTGCTTTTCATCCGGGAATTCTGCCCTGTCAGTAATCTCCACCACATATCCCTGGCGCAGATGATTACCCATTCCAAAAGGAACCTGCACACACATTCCCTCTTCCAGCTTTCCCTGAAGTTCATCGGGAATTTTGTACTGAAAGGGTCTATCCACTTTTTCATGGGAAATATCAACAATGATATTTGCATATCTGCCCTGAGTCATCTTATCTGTTCTTCTCCGGTTCAAATCTTCCTAAGTTTAATGTCGTTCCATTAATATTTCTTTAATCAGAACTCTCTCATCCATGGGGTACTTCACGCCCTCAATTTCCTGATAATCCTCATGCCCCTTGCCTGCCAGTACGATAATATCCCCCGGCTGCCCATGGCTGATGGCATAAGCAATGGCTTCTTTTCTGTTGCAAATTTCAATATACTTTCCTTCGGTCTTTCCAATGCCAATCTTAATATCATCTATAATGTCCTGAGGCTTTTCAAATCTCGGATTATCCGAAGTAATGATTGTCAAATCCGCATAGGTTCCACTGACCTCTCCCATCTCATAACGGCGCAGCTTGGAACGGTTTCCACCGCATCCGAAAAGACATACCAGCCTTGTGGGATTATATTCCCGCAGGGTAGTAAGCAGACTCTTAAGACTCATGGCATTATGAGCATAATCAATCAGCAGCGTAAACTGGTCAGACACCGGAACCATCTCAATCCTGCCCTTTACATGCGCCCCCAAAAGCGCCTTTTGAATCTGGGGAATCTCAACCTTGAAATGTCTGCACACGGAAATTGCCGTCAATGCATTATAAACACTGAAACGGCCCGGAGTAGGCACTTCCACCTCAAAGTCCATCTTGCCCTTTACGGCAAAGTCAATTCCCAGTTCTCCCGGTTTATTCACAAGCTTTAAATTTTCCGCATATAAATCTGCACTGCTGTCAAAGCCATAAGTCTCGATCTGACAGGTATGGCCTTTTAAGACTGCATCCACATGGGCATCATCCTTATTGACAATTCCAAGTCTGCACTGTTTGAACAAAAGCCCCTTACAATACTGATACTCTTCAAAATCCGCATGTTCGTTAGGCCCGATATGGTCAGGCTCCAAGTTGGTAAAAATACCTATTTCAAAGGTGAATCCCTGGGTTCTATGAAGCTTTAACCCCTGGGATGCCACTTCCATTACCACAATCTGGCAGCCTTCCTCCTCCATTTCCTTAAAATACTTCTGAAGAAGGAAAGATTCCGGTGTCGTATTGTTAGCCGGAATATGTTTATCACCAATAATCGTTTCAATGGTTCCGACAAGCCCCACTTTATACCCCGCCTGTTCCAAAATGGACTTAATCAGATAGGTGGTGGTCGTCTTACCTTTCGTACCCGTCACCCCAATTACCTTAAGCCTGTCTGCGGGATGACCGAAATAAGCCGCTGAAATAAACGCCATTGCATACCGGGTATCCTCCACCCTGATAATGACAGTATCACTGTCTTTGGGGATTTCTACATCCTTTTCTGCCACAATGGCAGCTGCCCCTTTCTGTGCCGCCTCATAGGCAAAGCTATGTCCATCTACCACATAACCACTGATACAGATAAACATACAACCTTGTGACAGCTTTCTTGAGTCATAGGTAACTTTATTTATTTCACAATCAATGTTTCCTCTGATACATTCATAGGAAAGTCCTTTTAGTAATTCTTTGCATTTCATGAGAAGCTCCCCCTTTTCTTATATAAGATAGCACGAATACGGCTTTTTTTCAATCGGCTAAAACAGGCTTCTATTCTATGTATATGTATGTTTCTAAATTTTTTTCATGTACTTAATTTTTTGTTTAGATGATTTTAGATTTTTATCATAAATCGGACACATTTTATACACAATTAACCTTTAATATAAATATCAAGATAGTTGAACAACTCACTATCTCCCCCCTCATAAGAATGCAAAGCCTCCGGCACCCACCGGAGGCTTTTGCGTTGTCCAAAATGAATATTTAATACCGTTCTACTTCTACTTCCTTAATCAGCTCGTCTGCCTTTTCCTTCGGGATTACCGCACTTTCCAGTGTAGTGGCATTGGCAGCTGACAGTGCCACACAGTAACGCAGCAATTCCTCACTGCTCATATTCTTCAGATAGCCCATGGCGAAGGCTGCCACCACGCAATCGCCGCAGCCCACCGTATTAACTGCCTTGACCTTTGGAGCTCTGGCATACAAAATCTCCTGCCCTGCCACATACAAAAGCCCCTTTTCGCCCATAGAAACCAACACATGGGAAATTCCTTTTTCACTTAATGCAATGGCTGCTCCTATGGTATCCTCAAGTCCCTTGATTTTTCTGCCCAAAAGCATTTCCAGTTCCTTCCCATTGGGCTTAATCATAAAGGGCACTGCCAAAGCGCCTTCCTTCAAAAAATCACCGCTGCTGTCGAGAATCACCTTTTTTCCCATATTTTTAGCTTTTATAATCAATTCTTTATATATGGAGGGATTCACATTTGCCGGAGCGCTGCCGGAGAGAATGACCAGCTCACTATTCATAAGCTCCCGCTCATAATCACTGTGAAAAAGGGCAAGCTCTTCCTCTGAGATCTCCGGTCCGGGTTCTAACACTTCCGTCACATACCCATCCTGCGAAAGAATGTTAATGCTGGCTCTGGTTTCTCCCGCCACATGGGTAAAACGACATGCAGCACCGATGCTTTCGGCATAATCTTCAATGAATCTTCCTGTGTAACCGCCAAGAAAACCCATGGTCTTTACCTCCACACCATATTGGCGCAGAGCCTTGGCAACATTGATGCCCTTTCCTCCCGCAATATTTTTAACGCTGTCCATCCGGTTTACCTGCCCCGGTAGAAGCCTTGCTGCGGTATAGGTCTTATCCACTGCCGGATTCAATGTAATTGTTGTAATCATCTTCTGCTCCTTTCGTCAGCAATAATACTGCATAACGATTTGTATGTTTTCTTTTCCTGCAAAGCTGTTTATCTCCGGGTAATATACCATGGAAATATCCGCTTCCCCCATGTTCAATCTGCCCTCATACAGCCTCTCTGCCACAATACTCCCAAATCGCTGTGACAGGAAGGCATCAAACTGTTCCAAATCTCCAAAATAAATCATATCGTAGCATATGCCATTTTCATCTGCAATTCGATACTTACCTACATTTCTGTTTTTTCCAAGCTTTCTGCCTGACAATAAGCTGATGCCCTTCCTTGCAAAAAGCGGCTTGGGGTTTCCTACACCAAAAGGCTCAAGGAAAGACAATTCTTTCACAAACTTTCTGTCAGCATAGGCAAGAGGCATAGGCACATCAATATGAACGATTTGTTCAAAATCTTCATCGGTCAGTTTGCAGTTTTCATTCAGTCTTTTCCTGAATTCTTCTACCGCCCCCTCATCAGGAAGGGACACCCCTGCTGCCATCTTGTGACCTCCATAATGAGTAAAAAGCTCTTTACATGCCGTCAACTCTTCATACATATGATAGGCTTCTATAGAACGTCCACTTCCCTTGATTCCCTCTTCCCCTCTGGTCAGTACAAACGCAGGCTTACCAAACTTTTCTTTCACCTTACCCGCAATGATTCCAGCCAGACTTTCATGACACTTGGGAAGATATACCACTAACACTCTGTCATCCTTGATGTTGGTTTCTTCCACCATGGCAACAGCCTCTTTCACCCCATCCTCTGTCATCTGCTTTCGGCTGTCATTGAGGCTCTTTAAATCCCCTGCAATCGTCACAGCCTCTCCCCAATCCTTTGCCTCAAAAAGCGAAAGTGCACGGGCAGCGGTATCCAGTCTCCCCGTAGCATTCATGCAGGGACCAATAATAAAACCTGCATGGTAGGGGGAAAGTTCCTTTCCGTCAATACCGTTTACCGAAAGAAGCGCTTTTAATCCCAGATTCGTGGTATGCCTCATTAGTTCCAGTCCCTTTTTTACGATGATTCGATTCTCATCCTTAAGCTCCATCACATCGCACACAGTTGCCAGTGCACCGAATACAAGCATCTCATCCAAAAGCTCCCGATGCCGCGCCATATCCTTCCCTGGCATGTCCGAAAGATCCATCAATACCTGCATGAACTTCATTGCCACTACAGCCCCGCAGATTTGCTTAAAGGGATATGGACAGTCTGCCTGTTTGGGGTCCACCACAGCATCTGCCTTGGGAAGAAGATAATTTCTGCCCGCAGAGGTTTCCTCGAAAGGTACTTCATGATGGTCAGTTACCACCACGGTCATCCCCTTTTCCTTTGCAAGTCCAATCTGGGGAGCCGCCGCGATTCCGTTATCGCAGGTCACAATTGTATCGACCCCGTCCTCTGCGGCGCTTTCAATGAGATGCTCATTCAGCCCATAACCATCCTTAATCCTATGTGGAATGACCGTGTCCACCTTTCCTCCCAGTTCACGGATTCCTGTCAACAGGATGTAGGTGGAACAGATACCGTCCACATCATAGTCTCCTATGATACGGATTCTTTTTCCTGCCCTGATCTTTTCCATAATGATATCCACTGCACGCTCCATGTCCTTCATAAGAAATGGATCATTCAAATCCTGCAGGTCGCCACAGAGGAACCTTCTGATTTCCTCATCTTCAACGATGTCCCTGTTGCGTATAATCCGCGCCAGCACCGGTGTAATATGATATTTTTCCGCTATTTGATTAAAGTCTGCCTTTTTGGCAGCCACCATCCATTTTGCCATATCATTTACAAACAAAGCGTCCCGGTAAGCAGTATTTCCTGTTTCCATGTAAACTGCTTTCGCGGAACGCTTTCCTTATTCCTTTCGTATGCTTATGTGATCTATGCCTGCTTCTTCTGTGGGAATACCTTACGCAGTACCAGCCACAGCGCTCCCGTAATACATACTGACGAATACGTACCGCAGAGGATACCAGCCATCAGAGGCAATGCAAATTCTTTTACGGAAGATACTCCAAATATATAGAGTGAAGCAACCATAACGAAAGTAGTCAGTGAAGTAAAGATACTTCTTGAAAGTGTCTGCGTAATACTTTCGTTTACCATAGCTGCCAGTTCTTCTTTTCTGCCCATATTCTGCATATTCTCTCGGATACGGTCAAAGATAACAATGGTTGCATTGACAGAGTAACCTACAATCGTCAGCATACATGCAATAAAGGTTGTACCTACGGAAACCTTAACGATTGCATAGAATGTCAGTACCACAAGCACATCATGAATCAGTGCCAGAACAGAGCTTGCGCCAAAACGAATATCCTTAAATCTCAGCCAGATATATACCAGCATACATAAGGTTGCCACTACAACTGCAATAATTGCATCTGTTTTCATTTCACTGCTGATGGTTGAACTGATGGTTTCTGTTGTAATCTTCTCCGCATCTGCCGCAAAATGATCTACCATGGCAGTCTTAAAAGCTTCTCTCTCCTCCGTATTTAAAGAGCGGGTCTTAAAGATAACCTCATTGGTTCCCTCAACCTTCTGAGTCTGTACATTGCCGTCTCCTGTGATCTCTTCAATCAGCGGAACCACATTGGCATCAATATCTGCCAGAGCCATATCCTCATTAAAGGTTACATTCGTGGAAGTACCACCCACAAACTCAAGGCTGTAATTTAAGCTTCCACCTGTCTGAACCTTGTTAATACCCATAAATACAAAGCCTGCAAGTATCATGGCAATGGAAATTCCAAAGAAAAGGTTCTTTTTGGAGACAAAATTGATTGCCTTTTTCTCTTTGGCAATTCCATACCATTTCACATTCTGAATGCCGATCGCATAAAATGCCTTCATAATCAGTCTTGTCACTACCATTGCCGTAAACATGGACAGGACAATACCAAGTGCCAATGTTGCGGCAAAGCCTTTTACTGTACCTGAGCCTAGAACACCAAGCACTGCAGCTGCAATCAGTGTTGTCACGTTACCATCCACAATCGCGGAAGTAGCTTTCTTATATCCAATATCAATTGCTGACTTAACGGTCTTACCCTTGGCAAGCTCTTCCCTAATACGTGCAAAGATAATTACATTTGCATCCACAGCCATACCAATGGAAAGAATAATACCGGCAATACCGGGCAGAGTCAGCGTAATCTCAAATGCATCCAGCAGGATGATCATCATTTCAATATAAAGTGCAAGTGCAAGGCTGGCTGCCAGACCTGAAATATAATATGCGGCAATCATAAATACCACAATAATTACAAAACCGATTGCTGCTGCTTTGATACTTGTGGAGATTGCTGTTTCACCAAGCTGTGCACCTACAATCTTGGAGTGTAATTCTTCCAATTCCAGCTTCAATCCACCAATACGGATGGTGGAAGCAAGCTGCTGTGCCTCCTCATAACTGAAATTTCCTGTAATCTGTGCCTGACCGTCTGTAATTGCAGACTGTACATTGGGTGCACTGATAATCTTTCCGTCATAATAAATGGCAATGGATTCTCCATTCTGGTATGCCTTGGTCGTTGCATCAGCAAATTTGGTGGTTCCTTCTGATGTCATGCTTAAGGACACGCCAAACTGACTGTTCTGCATATTATCTGTCAGGGTAACTGCCTGTGCATCCTTTACATCTGTTCCCACCAATACGATGGAGCCGTCTGCCTCAAGTTCTTCAATTGACTTACTTAACATCCATACGATGCTTCCTGCTTCATCTGTTCCCACTGCCTGATAGTTCAGACTTCCGTCCGAACCGGTCTGCGAAATAAAATACAGGGAACCCGGCTTACCCAGTTCTTCCAAAATAGCGTTGGCATCCGATACACCGGGAATTTCAATATTAATACGGTTGCTTCCCTCCTGGTATACAACAGCCTCCGTGCTGTATCCCTCTACACGCTTCTGGAGCTTGTAAATGGTATCTGCCATGTCCTCGCTGTCCGGTTCTTCATCTCCTACTACCTGATAAGTGATACTCACACCACCCTCTAAGTCGAGACCCAGATTGATGCTGGATGCAGAACCTGAACCGTCTGCTCCGATTCCTACTGCTGCAGTGTAACCAAATCCACCTAAGAGCAGTACAAGAACCAGCAAAATAATGACTGCTTTACTCTTCTTCATTGCTTTCTTCTCCTTCTAAATCGGCCAATGCCGCTTTTATCATGATTGCACATTCAATGCGCTTTCTCTGTAATTCACATCCCAAATCATAGGCATCATTGATATTTCCATGGAAATTATAGGAATTTGCTGCACAGCCACCGCTGCAATAAAATTTTGCAAAGCAGTTTCTGCACTTTTCCTTGGCATAGACATTACAGGTCTTAAACTCGTCCCGGATGTCTGTTCTGGTAATGCCTTCATCCACATTTCCCATCAGAAACTCTTCTTTTCCCACAAACTGATGACAGGGATACAAGTCTCCCCAAGGAGTTACCGCCAGATACTCGGTTCCCGAGCCGCAGCCCGAAAGTCTCTTGGCAACACAGGGTCCACCCTGCAAGTCTATCATAAAATGGAAAAAATTAACACCTTTTCCTTCTTTTCTTCTATTTAAAAGCTCTACTGCCAGACGGTCATATTCCTCAAGAAGTGCAGGAAGATCCTCTTCCCGAAGGGCGTAATCATCTGTGGGAGCTGCAACTACCGGTTCTACGGAAATCTGTTTAAAGCCCAAATCCGCCAGATGCGCCACGTCTTTGGAAAAGTCCAGATTATTTCTGGTAAAGGTTCCCCTTACATAATAATTCATCTGGTCACGGCTCTCTGCCACCTTCTGAAATTTGGGAACAATGGTGTCATAGCTTCCCTGTCCGCCTCTGTGCGGGCGCATAAGATCATTGATTTCCTTTCGTCCGTCAATACTAAGGACAATGTTGGACATTTCCTTATTGGCAAATTCCATAATCTCATCATTAAGAAGAATGCCGTTGGTCGTCAAAGTAAAACGGAATTTCTTATGATAAGGTTCCTCAAGGCTTCTTCCGTAAGCCACCAGATCCTTGACCACCTGCCAGTTCATCAGAGGTTCTCCACCAAAGAAATCCACCTCTAAGTTGACCCGGTTGCCGGAATTTTTGACCAGAAAATCCAAAGCTTTCTTGCCCACTTCAAAGCTCATAAGTGCCCGTCTTCCATGATATTCACCCTCTTCCGCAAAACAGTATTTGCAAGCCAGATTACAGTCATGGGCAATATGGAGGCACAATGCCTTTACCACAGTCTCTCTCTTCTTAAAGTCGATAATATAATTTTCATATATATCAGGAGCAAAAAGCATCCCTGCTTCTTTCAGCTCCATAATCTCAGAAAGTGCTTCGCAAATCTCCTCTTTAGAATACTTTTCTCCCAGCTCTTTCATCAATTTGTCTTCTGTTTCCTGCTGATTACAGCCTGCATCTAATGCTTTTTCTGCCAGCGGAAGTACCTCGTATACCACATCATCCACCACATGCACAGAACCGCTGTTCACATCAAGGACAATGTTGTATCCGTTATTCTTATATTGATGTATCACTCTACCAATCCTTCCATTTGATTTCTACACAGAATAAGCAGCGACTTCCATCGCTGCTTACGTTCGATATCCTATTTTAATACCTATTTAACCTTTTCGCAGCTCTGATTTCCTACTGTACAGGAAGTCTTGCAAGCTGACTGGCAGGATGTCTGGCACTCGCCGCAACCGCCCTTTTTCATGGATTCCTTTAAATCTCTTGTTGCTAATGTTTTAATACGTTTCATAATAACATCTCCTTTTTACATTCCTGTATTTGTATAGTATAGCATAGTTGTCAATTTTGGAAAAGCATTTTGTGAAAAATTTACTCTGCAACCTTTTCTTCTCCTGAGAATGCCCCATTCTTTTCCTCATCCGGCTGACTGTTGCTGTTTTCGTCATCAGAATCGGCTTCATTTTTATCGGATTTTTCAGCATCCTCCTTCTCAGGTAAGGTCATCAGTACCTTAACAATTCTGTTCTGGCTGACTCCTTGCACCTGAAGCGTAATCCCCTGATCCGTTACAATCGTTTCTCCATCCTCCGGAAGGCGGTCCAGATGCTCAATAATCAATCCACCGATAGAGTCGTAATCATCCGAGGATAGTTCGGTATCCAGTTCATCATTGATATCACTCAGTTTCATACTGCCTTCTACAAGATAAACTCGTTCGTCTATTTTCTGAATCAGTTCTTCTTCATCCTCATCATACTCATCACGAATCTCACCTACAATTTCTTCAAGTAAATCTTCCAGCGTAATCATGCCCACCGCAGCCCCATATTCATTCAGAACAAATGCCACGTTTACACGCTTCTCCCGCATTTCTATCAAAAGATCCGATGTCTTTTTAAATTCGTAGGTATAATAAGCCTGACGAAGAATATCACTGATCTTAAACTGCGCTTTATCGTTTACCAGAATGAAGTCCTTAATGTTAATCAGACCTATTATATTATCCTTATCTTCACGATAAACCGGAATTCTGGTATACATACATTGCTTAAACAGCTCCATGACCTCATCATAACCTGCATCTTCACTGACTGTCGCCATATCAATTCTGGGAATCATAATGTCCTTTGCCACAGCATCACTGAAATCAAACACGTTGTAGATCATTTCCCGTTCTTCTGATTCTATGACACCATCCTCATGGCTGACCTCCACATAGGTACGCAGTTCTGTTTCCGTCATTGCTGTTCTCTTGTTGGCATCAATATGTAACAGCTTCATCAAGCCACCTGCCACCTTATCCACCAGAAAAACAACCGGCGTCATAACCTTCATCAGTCCTGCTATCAAAGAAGCATAAAAAAGTGCCAGCTTTTCCGGATATACCATTGCTACATTCTTGGGAATAATCTCCCCGAACAAAAGAATGACTATTGTCAATAATCCCGTAGCAACCCCTACTACAAGATGAACCCTGATTGCCAATGTTGTTGCAAGTGCCGATGCTGAAATATTAACAATGTTATTACCTATTAATATGGCACTCAGCATCTTGCCATAATTATCCATTACATCAATTGCAATCTGCGCACGCTTGTTCCCTTCATCTGCCAGCCCCTTCAGTCTTACACGGTTAACAGTGGTAAAAGCAGTTTCCACCGAAGAAAAAAGAGCAGACAAGACAATCAAAATCAATAAAGCAACAAGTTGTATGACACCATCGGTATCCAAGTTAAAATCACTCCTTCTTTTAAATGAAAATATTTGCTGTTTTCCTGACAGCTTATGCAAATATTACAATATTGGGGTATTCTCTGTCAAGGTCAGACATATGATTGATATATAAAGGATTTATAAACTTTTTGAAAATGAAATGGGGGCATCATGTTAAAGAAAATTAATTTAAGTTCAAGACTCACTTTTATACTGAAATGTCTGCTGATCTCCTATCTTCTCACCACAGGACTTCTGCTGCTTCTGGCGCTGATGCTGTATCGCTTTGGTCTTTCGGAAAAGATCGTTTCCATATGCATCATTGCCATCTACATCATCGTTACCTTTCTGGCGGGTTTTCTTGCCGGCAAAAGAGAAGGAAGCCGGAAATTCCTGTGGGGTCTTATGATGGGCGGACTATATTTTCTCATTCTGATTGTGGTTTCTCTTATCGTCAATCACGGTATGGGCGGAGTTTCAGGCAACCTTCTGACCGTGCTCATGCTCTGCTGCGGAAGTGGTATGCTGGGTGGCATGGTAAGCTAAAAAAGCTGGCATTTAAGCCAGCTTTTCTTACTCTTCATCTCTTTGTTCCGCACTGATTTCCCAAACCAATTTCAAAAGCTCCTGAACACATACCATCTGCTTAGGACTAAAGCCTTCCAGTATATCCACAACCCTTCCCGGTACTTTGTTTGATTCGTTCCCAGTCAATATGTAGTCACAACTTACAGATAGTGCTTTGGAAATTTTATATAAGGTTTCTGCCGAAAAACCTTTCTTTCCCATTTCAATCTCATATAGAAACTTGTTTGAAATATCTATTTTTTCTGCGAATGCATCTCTGGTATACTCATTTGCCTCTCGCAGGTTGCGTACTCTCTGTCCGACATCTTTGTATGATACGCCCTTCGCCATCTGCCCTACCTCCGTTTTGACAAAATTTTACAATATTTATTATCTTATCCCAACCATCATTAGTTCCGCATTCTGTTACATATAGTTCATGCTGCGTCTAAAGCTTATTTTAGCACAAGCCTCTTCCGCATCCACAAATTATCATTGAGTTATTTATTTTTATAGCCAAACTTACATTTTTCGACAAATTATAACCAAGTATTTCCATTTTGGTTCTATAGCACATCAATTCAGTTGTTTTTTGTAGCTGGAACAAAAATTCATCCTAAAATGAACTAAGAACAAGAAAGGAACATTTATTATGCAGGAATTTTTAAAGGAACAATATCAATTTAGCGACTATCAAATTGCACAACTTGGATTTTTGGCAAAGACATTTGCCTCAGAATTCAGCAAACTTTTGATTATGGGAATTATATTCAGAAACCAACTGGGTATTTATGCTTTCGCAGTATCACTGATGCTGTTTCTACGTACAGCAACAGGCGGACTTCACTGCCGGAAATACATTTCCTGTTTTATGGTATCCTTTTCCTATATGTTTCTTGCAATTACGGTAATGCCACACATTCCCGTCAACAAGGTATTTCAGTTAATTCTTCTGTTTATATGCATGCTCTGCAATTATTATATTGGACCTGTTACTTCTGCAGTTCATGCACCACTTGGGGATGGGCTTGTAAAGCGTGTGAAAATTCAGGCATTCCTAATTATCTTTTTCTACCTTACTATTACATATATAATTCCTGAAACCCCTTATATCACCGCCGGGTTCTGGGTCATTATATTACACACACTGCAGCTGATTGCTGCAAGAATATTAAAGAAAGGAGATCCTTATGAAAGAAAA
>JAQXYZ010000035.1 GCA_029226935.1 Bacillota bacterium
GGAAGCAGAGTACATAAAAGTACAGGAATTTGAAATGAAAGAACAGGAGCCGGAAAGCGGAAGGGAAGATGTAAGCTATTGTGCTGTCCTTATTCCGGAAGGATATCAGGAGTCGGAAGAAATTCCGGGAATGTATCTTCACCAGAGAGCTCCGTTAGATTCTTCCAATATATATTATACTGTGTCCGAGGGAAACGGGGAGGGAATGGTCTCGGCTGCATTGACAAAAGAGAAATATGAAGAAACTGTTGAAAAGGCGTATCAGGAAGCAGGACAGAAGATTGACCTTAAGATAGAATCCTTTGAAGAAATTGATATGGAAGGAGTACCGGGATATAAGATACGAAGCTCCTACTCCGTGGGCGAAGAACAGGTGGAACAGCTTGCCTATCTGATTCTTGCAGAGGATACATATACGATTACCTACAGTCAGATGTCGGATGATGATTTGATGGCTGACTTTGAGATTTCTGATGGAGAAATCCGTCTTGTGAGGGAAGAGGATGTGAGCCTTGCGAAGACAGGACAGGATGTCCAATGAAATTTTTTTCTAAAAAGCATTGACTTTTTGAAAAGGAAGTGCTAAAGTATACTAGCATGCAGAAAATGCATATAAATCAAGCAGAGTATCCACTCTCACCCTGTGGCAATCAGGCTTACAGGTGTTCATAGATCAGAAGCTTTGCGCAGATATTAGATTTGTCTGCACAGTGGAGGAATGAACTTATGTGGATAGTTATGCTATCCACTTTTTATGTTGGGGAGGACACAGCCATTAGCGAATTATTCATTAACGAACAGATCAGAGACAGGGAAGTACGTGTGATTGGAGAAGACGGCGAACAGTTGGGAATCATGTCTTCAAGGGAAGCATTACAGATGGCAGAGGAAGCGGGGGTTGATCTTGTAAAGATTGCACCTACAGCAAAACCTCCGGTGTGTAAGCTTGTTGATTACGGTAAGTACAAATACGAACAGACCCGTAAGGAAAAGGAAGCAAAGAAAAAGCAGAAGACAATTGAGATTAAAGAAATCCGTTTATCACCTAATATTGACACCAATGATCTTAATACAAAGGTAAATGCGGCAAGAAAGTTTCTTACCAAAGGAGACAGAGTTAAGGTAACTCTCAGATTCCGTGGACGTGAGATGGCACATATGGCAAGCAGTAAGCATATCCTTGATGATTTTGCAGAAGCGCTTTCTGATGTATGTGTAGTTGAAAAAGCTCCCAAGGTGGAAGGAAGAAGCATGACAATGTTTTTAACTGAAAAGCGTTAGCCTGCCAGTTAAAATAAATGACGGAAGGACAAGCCCTACGTCGGCAGAAATATTATAGTATATAGGAGGAATCAGTTATGCCAAAAATGAAAACAAGCAGAGCTGCTGCAAAGCGCTTTAAAGCTACAGGAACAGGTAAATTAAAGAGAAGTAAAGCTTACAAGAGCCATATCTTAACCAAGAAGACCACTAAGAGAAAGAGAAATTTAAGACAGCCTGCAATTACAGACAAGACAAATGTTAAGAATATGAAGAAGATTTTACCTTATTTATAAGAAAATCAGCAGGATATATTAGATGTCATAAGGAGGATATAAGACATGGCAAGAATTAAAGGCGGTATGAATGCCAAGAAAAAACATAACAGAGTATTAAAGCTTGCAAAAGGCTACAGAGGAGCCAGAAGCAAACAGTATAGAGTAGCAAAGCAGTCCGTAATGAGAGCATTAGCTTCTTCTTATGCAGGACGTAAAGAGAGAAAGCGTCAGTTCAGACAGCTTTGGATTGCACGTATCAATGCGGCTGCAAGATTAAACGGATTATCTTATAGCAAGTTCATGTATGGACTTAAGCTTGCAGAGGTTGATATTAACAGAAAGATGCTCGCAGAAATGGCAGTAAATGATGCAGAAGGCTTCAAGGCACTGGCAGAACTTGCAAAGAGCAAAATTGCATAATTGTATAATTGTATAATGAATGAACCAAAGACCTTATTGCTGAATAAGGTCTTTTTTCTATCTGTATCCTATGCTATGATTGGAATATATAAAGAGGCAGAGAGGTTAATTATGAGAGTGTTGGAAAATTTGGAACCCAAAGATGTATTTTATTACTTTGAAGAAATCAGTAAAATCCCACATGAATCAGGAAATATAAGCCAAATCAGCGATTACCTGACAGGGTTTGCCAAAGAGAGAAATTTAGAGCATTATCAGGATGATGACGGCAATGTTATTATCATTAAAGAGGCATCACAGGGGTATGGGGATCATGAACCTGTAATACTTCAGGGTCATATGGATATGGTAGCGGTAAAAAAGCCCGGCTCTTCCATAGATATGAAAAGAGAAGGGCTGAAGCTGAAAGTAGACGGTGATCGTTTGATGGCAGTTGATACCAGCCTTGGAGGCGATGATGGCATTGCTGTGGCATACGGATTGGCACTCCTTGCCGGTGACAACTATAAACATCCCAGAATTGAGTTAGTAGTTACAGTGGATGAAGAGGTTGGGATGAATGGAGCGAGAGTTCTTGATGTATCCCCGCTTAAGGCGAAACGGCTGGTTAATCTGGATTCGGAGGAGGAAGGAATTTTCCTTTCCGGCTGTGCAGGCGGTGCAAGGGTCAACATCAATTACCCTTATGTAAAGAAAGAACGCAGAGGGTTTTCCTTTGAAATTGGCATATGTGGATTGCAGGGAGGACATTCAGGAGAAGAGATAGACAAGGAAAGGGGCAATGCAATCTGCCTTTTGGGAAGAGTGCTTAACAAGCTTCTCATGAAAATGGATCTCTGTATCGGGAACATGGAAGGCGGTGTTGCAGACAATGCAATCCCCGATAGTGCCAGCGCGCAAATCCTGATTACCGGATACGAAAATAAGAATGGAAGACAAAGGGTGCAGCAGGGAGAATTTTCTGAGCAGGAGTGCATTGCACTTCTTAAGCATACCTGTGATAAGTTAGAAAGAGAACTGAAGCATGAGCTTGAAGATAAGGATAAAGATGTCAGAATAGAAATAAAAGCTATGCAGATGGAAGAAACGGATGTTATTGAGGAGGAGGAATCTAAAAAACTGGTTTGTCTGATCAACTCGCTTCCTTATGGAGTACAGGCGATGAGCAGCGCGATGCCGGGATTGGTAGAAACCTCATTGAATCCGGGATTGCTTCATATGAAGGATGGAGTGGTTCAAATTGGTATCTGCGTGCGAAGTTCCAGGGAAGGAGCGAAAGGGGCAGTGATCGGAAAGTTGATCAGCCTTGCACATTTGGCAGGTGCACAACCAGAAGTAACCGGAGAGTATCCGGGGTGGACATACCGGAAGGAGTCACCTCTTAGGGATAAGATGATTGAGATCTATCAAAGACTATACCATGAAGAGCCTGTAATCAGGGCGATTCACGCAGGAGTGGAATGTGGACTTTTGGCAGATAAGATTCCCGGTCTGGATTGTGTGTCCATTGGACCGGATATGAAGAACATCCACACGGCAGAAGAGGAATTGAGCATTTCCTCAACCGAAAGAGTCTGGAAATATCTTCTAAAGCTTTTGGAAGTTCTGTAGGATTGAAAAGGGGAGAAAGAAATGAATTTAAATCGAAAAAACATAAGAAAAATCAGGGGACTTATGCTGTTTGCGGCAATTGTAATCCTTGCGCTGATGAAAATAGATCTGCTTTGGGAGGGAGTTTTATTTGTGCTAAGTATCCTGCGCCCCTTTATTTTGGGAGGTATGATTGCGTTTGTAATCAATATCCCTATGCGCTTTTTTGAGAGGAAGCTTTTTGATGAAGAACGGCTTGGGAAGAGTAAGGTAAAGGGACTGCTGAAATGTAAACGTGGAATGAGTCTTGTGCTGGCATTTCTTGTAGTTTCTCTGGTAATCACACTTGTGATTCTTACTGTTATTCCCCAGCTGGCAGCTACCGTGAGAGAGCTTGCCAACAAAATCCCTGTCTTTTGGACTAATGTGATGGGACAGCTGGAAGTTGTTCTATCAAAGAATCCGGAATTGCTTAAGCAGATTGAAGGTATGAAAATGCCGGAAATTGATTGGAAAAAAATGATTGAGACGATTATAGGTTTTCTGGGGAATGGAATGGGAAATATGCTGACCTCTACAGTGACGGTGGCAAGCAGTATTATCAGTAACACAGTAAATTTCTTTATCGCCCTTGTATTTTCTGTTTATATTCTGCTACAAAAGGAAAAACTGGGAAATCAGTTTGCAAGAGTACTTAAGGCATATGTAAGCCCTAAGATTTACTTGGGAACGATGAAGATATTTGGTCTCCTTAGCAGGAATTTCAGTAATTTTATTACAGGACAGTGCACGGAAGCGGTAATATTAGGACTGATGTTTGTGATTGCCATGACCGTGTTCGGCTTTGATTATGCTGTTATGGTAGGCGTTCTGATTGCTTTTACAGCGCTGATACCCATTGTTGGCGCCTTTATCGGATGTTTTGTAGGGGCATTCCTGATGCTGGTGGATGATCCCATAAAAGCACTTTGGTTTTTGGTTCTGTTTATTGTGCTCCAGCAGATAGAGGGAAATCTGATTTATCCTCATGTGGTGGGAAATTCAGTGGGGCTGCCATCTATCTGGGTGCTTGCTGCAGTAACAATCGGAGGAAGCTTAATGGGAGTTTTAGGGATGCTTATTTTTATTCCTCTGTTGTCAACGGTTTATATGCTGCTTAAAGAAGATGTAAATAAAAGAAACGGCGCCATGGAATCATGACGCCGTTTCGACACTTTAGAGTTAAGCAATGTCATGGGTAGGGGGTTCAACCTTTTGCTTCAAGGTTGCATATAACTCACTACAGGTCAGATAGTAGTATGGATTTACATAGAATACGTTTAAGATACAGCAGGTAAGTGCACCGAGCAGTTCCCATCCAATGAAGGAAAGGTCTAAAACAAACGCATGCCATTTTTCTCCATTCATCATAGCTTTGCTGCGAGCAAAAGCTTCTTTGTAATTGAGATCAGGATTCTCTGCAAGAATGTAGGGAATCATTCGGTATTCATAGGATTTGACGATACCGGGGATGATAAACAGCAGTGTCCATAATGCTGTAAAAAGATCCATGAGGAAAATCGTCTTAATGACATTTTTGTAGGAAGTTTTGAATGCAAAGGCTACTTCTCCAACAGTCGGCTGCTCTGAACGGCACTTTACAAAGAAACGCTGACATCCCACAATCAGAGGATTAAATACCAAAATCTGCAATGCAAGAGAAATTAAGAAAATAGTTAAAAATATTGCAATAAAAATAGAAACTGCAGCAGCAATCACAGAGGGATCAAAGGATGATAATGCATCCTTCAGGCTGCTTAGAGAAGATCTGTTTGAAGAACTGGATGCTCCCGATGCGCCACTGCCGGCACTTCCACCGATGAACATCAGGATAAGCGATACTAAAACAGCACGCCAGTAATTTGCTTTTAAAACTTCTTTTGCATGAGACTTCAATTCGCTTCTAGACCACATTTTGAATTCTCCTTTTCGTGTATATGTATTTTAATCATAACTATCCTATCACAAAAGGTTTATAAATAGAAGAAAAAAATATATAATATGGAATGTAAAGGAAGTCTGAAATTTTGAAGAAAGAGGTCAAATTCAAATGGAAAAAGAGAAACTTCTTGCAATTGGAGAGGCGTTGATTGATTTCATCCCGGACAAAGCGGGGTGTGATTTTGATGATGTATCGGCATTTCTGCCTTGTGTTGGCGGGGCACCTGCAAATGTATGCGGTGCTTTTGCAAAGCTGGGCGGCAGAGCCGGGATGATTACACAGCTGGGAGATGACCCATTTGGTCATAAAATTGCCCGTGAACTTGAGGGGCACGGAATTGACATTTCCTATATTTCGTACACGGATAAAGCGAACACTGCACTTGCGTTTGTCAGTCTGGGCACTGACGGCAGCCGTACCTTTTCTTTTTACCGTAAGCCATCCGCCGATATGCTGATGGAGGCACAGCAGATAGATAAAGCATGGTTTGAGGATGCCTTTGCACTTCACTTTTGCAGCGTCTCACTGGGAAATTTCCCAATGAAAGGTGCACACAGGAAGGCAATTGAATATGCCAAGGCAAGCGGCACGATTATCAGCTTTGACCCCAATCTGCGCTTTCAACTGTGGGAGAGTCCTGTTTCCCTAAAAGCAGCAGTGGCAGACTTTCTTCCAATGGCAGACATTGTGAAAATATCTGATGAGGAACTGGAATTCATTACTGGAACAAATGATATCAAGTCAGCCGTCTTGGGACTTTTTGAGCAAGGAATCAGACTGGTTATTTATACATGCGGAAGCAAAGGGGCATATGCTTTTACTAAGAAGGCAAGCACCTTTTCGGAAGCGGGGAAGGTAACTGCCATTGATACTACAGGGGCAGGTGACGGATTTACGGGCGCCTTTTTGTGGAAACTACATAAGAATGAAATTACCAGACAAAATCTCAATGAGGTTACGGAGGATGTTTTGAAGGACTGCCTTGATTTCTCAAATAAGTTCTGTGCAATCAGCGTACAGAAGCATGGGGCAATCTGTTCCTATCCGAAGATTGAAGAAATGTAACAAAAAAGCCATTCCTGAATTCACACGAATGGCTTTTTACTACATCGGAGTGACAAGACTTGAACTTGCGGCCTCTACTTCCCTAAAGTAGCGCTCTACCACCTGAGCCACACCCCGAAACGCAAGTTATATTATATATGCTATCTAAAATAAAATCAAGCCCTATTTTTAAAAATTTTTTTATTTTTTCTATTGACATTTTCAGATACCTGCTATAAACTTCGACTGTCCAATAGTTTGATTATCAAATGATTTGAATATCAAATGGTTTGAAAATCAAATTATGAATGAATTTTATTATGTAAAGGAGAAGAACAATGTTTGAAAAGGTAGTAGAAATTGTAAAGGAACAGTTAAATTTGGAGGATGCGGAAATTACCAGAGAGACATCTTTTAAGGATGATCTGGATGCGGACTCTTTGGCAACATCAATTCCTACGTAAATCATAATAATCTCCTTTGAAATGTATTTGATACTGTTTTAGAACCACAGGTGCTCCTTGCGATTGTAACCTCGTTCTAAATAAACCGTCATGCGGTATCTAACTGATTAACAAATGAACAAAGAGACTGTGGTTGGAGCCTTTCAAAAACCATCTGGTGGTAGGAAAAAGTAACCAATCCACAGCATCTTATATATCATAGTCGAACCTACAGAAGAGGTAAAGAAAAGACTATGACTTAATAGTTATTAAGACCTTGGAGAGGGTCTCTAAAAACTACTACTATATAATACGAGGAAAAAGCATTAATGTTGTAACAGCCTGTGCTTCGGGAACAAATGCAATCGGAGAGGCGTTCCGCAGTATTCAGTAT
>JAQXYZ010000036.1 GCA_029226935.1 Bacillota bacterium
TAACTCTGGAATATAATATTTCGAATCTCTGATTTCCTCTACTAATGCAATAATATCGGTTCCATCAGAATACTCTGTTCCTTCTTGAAACGAACGCAAAATTAGAGAAATAATACTCTTATAATCTTTATGTTCTTCTGGACGAATTGTAATCTTCTTATTCATCATACTCATATCCTCTTTTCTACTCTTCTTTCTCTTCATTCACAATAGCCGAACCCGTAAGCCATTCATTTTTATCACATTTTCCTCCTATTCCAGTCTATTCCAGTCTATTCCCAGCGAAAGGTCTTAACTGAAATCGCTGTACAAATCAGTGTAATACCCAAAAGCAGCACAACAATTTTCCATACACCTTCTAATTCTACTCCCATAGAAACCGCTTTCATAAGCTTAATTCCCTGTGTCATCGGCAACACACCCGCAACCTTCTGTAATCCACTTGGAAACAGTTCATACGGAATGGTTGCACCGGATAAAAACAACATAGGAAAATATACAAGAGAAGTAACCGCATTTACCGATTTTATTGTTCTGCACAAACTTGCCATCAATAATCCAATGCTAAACATAGACACCAGCGTCAACAGCCAGGAGCCAATAAATGCCAGAACATTTCCCTGCATTTCATATCCCAGAAATACAACTGAAACCAGTGCTACGGATATAGCAGACAAAAGTGCCGTTACCCCGGCACATAACATATCACTGCCTAAAATCCACAAGGGACTGCATGGTGTAGTAAAAAAATGTTTCAATATTTTCTTATCACGATAGTCAGCAATCGTAAGAGGGAGCCCCATAAATGCTGCTGCACATATACCTACCGCGATGAGTGAAGCAAAAGAACTTTCCAGATAAGTAAATCCCTCTCCGGCTTGTTTCTGCCCTGCAATCATATTAATCAATATCATAACTCCTACCGGCATTGCCACACCAAAAAGCAGCATATCACCGGGACGCAGCGCTAATTTCTGTTCAATCAGATATAATTTCAAAAATCGTTTCATCGTATAACCTCCTCTCCCATATACCAAAGATATGCTTCCTCTAAATTATCATAAGGACTGTTTTCAATTACATTTTTTACCGTTCCTTCCGTAACCTTCTTGCCATCTTTGATCAGAAAAATCCGGTCACACAAGCTTTCTGCTTCTTCCATATAATGTGTAGTCAGAAAAATGGTAGTTCCCTTCTTTTTTAATTCCTTTAAATGTCGCCATACCTCTCTTCTCGCTGCCGTATCCAAACCCGTTGTCAACTCATCCAAAAACACGATTTCCGAAGTCTTTTACTTCAATACATGTATTCATACATAGCCTCCTTTTTGTTATGAGGCTATTCTATACCCTCCCCTTAAGGGACGAGTCAAGAGGGAAACAAATCTCCAAAGGTTTCATAAAAATGAAACCCGAATTATTCCTTATTGCTCTGACCCGCTCGAGTTGTCATTTTCCACATCATCTTACCCATAAACAGTGGGTGACGATAGCAAAGTTTCATTTGCATCGTTTGACTAAAAGAATGACATATAACGAATTTTTTTGAGTCAATATGCTTGGCAAGCACTTAACTTTAAGCCATAAACTGTATCCATCCAATAATAAATAAATGCAATGGATAGTATATATAAAACAACCATTTCATAATACTATTTATTCTTCGATTATTTCCTCTTTTTCCATTATACATCATAATAATCGGAACAGATAAAACTACTGCCATTTGTAATAAGCCATATATTTTATCAATTGCAAAAAAATACACCGTTGAATATATAGCTACATAAAACATCATCCATAACGTTTGTTTTTTTAGATTTCCTCTATTTGTTCCAAAGGCTAAAATACACAAACTTGCGACACAACTCCAATCACTGGGAAAACTAATGAAACAAATTAGTACAATGAACAATACTTTCATCATATTGCTTTCTATTTTTTTACTATTAACTACTCGTAGCATAACCAATCCCCATGCAAGTGACCACATAACACTTGTTTGGTTCAAAGCACTCCCATAATAAAACGGAATAAATGATTTCCAATCCACAAAGCCCGTTGATGCAAACACATAAGCAAAATGCGATATAAATGCAAACACAAACAAACGCTTTGTATATTTATTTATATCCTTTGTATAGTGGTATCCTTCTGCTATAAAATAACACATAATAGGACAGGTTATTCTTCCGATCATATGTAATATAATAGGAATAATTTCCTTTGGATACCCAGGATAAATCATCCATGTGATATGGTCTATAGACATTGCAATAATCGCAATGATTTTTATCATGTTAGAGTCTAATAATTTTTTCATAACCACTCCGTAAAATCCCGATTTGCATCATTCAATCAACTCTTACAGATTTCATCCCAAGCCTTTTCGCACTTTCCAACCCTGCTTTTACTGTCGTTTCATTTGACGCAGAAACAGCAAAACAGCAATGCCGGATATTACCAGTCCATAGCCCAATACCCAAATCAGATGTGGAAAGACATTTGCCCAGTTGCCATTAAGAACTGCTCTTTCTAACTCTACGGCATGAACAAAAGGCAGGGCATAAGCGATTTTCTTAAAAACTCCGCCTACAAGATTAAGATCAAACCAAATTCCCGAAAGCCATGCGGCAAGGTTGGTAAACAGCGCACCGCAAATGCCACCTACCTGCTTAGTATTGAATACACTTCCACACAGCAAGCCCACAGCAATAAAAAGCAGGGCTACCGGCAGGATAAAGAAAATAGCATATAAAATCGTAATCGTTATAGGAAGCCCCAGTATCATTGCCGCAAGATAGCAAATCACGCTCTGCATCAGCCCAATCGGCAGAACAGGCAGTACATATCCGAAAATAAAATCCGTCGCGGTCAGCGGAGTGGTGTAAAGCCGCTGCAAAAGGGCGCTTTCCCTGTCTTTTGCTATTAAAGTTGCAGAAAAAAGCGTCATAAAGGAAAGTCCAAATACCGTAATTCCGGGAGTAAGGCTTTCAATTTCAAACAGACTGACAGGTATGTTTGCCTGTATTGCGGAAAGCAAAAGTAAAAGCACAAGAGGGAAACCCAGACCAAATCCCAAATTTAACGGGTCCCGCAGGATTTCCTTTGCAGTTCTCCCTGAAAAAGTCAATAATCTCATTTTGCTTCCTCCTTTACAATTTTGACGAAAGCATCTTCAAATTTATCGGTGCCTGCTTTCTCTTTCAGTTCCTTTGCTGTTCCAATGGCAAGAAGCCGCCCAGCTTTCATGATACCGATGCGGTCGGAAAGCTCCTCCGCTTCTTCCATGTAATGTGTTGTCAGGATGATTGTGATTTTTCCTTTTAGAGAACGGATTGTGTCCCACAATTCACTTCTGGCAATCACATCCAGTCCTAAAGTCGGCTCGTCCAAAAACAAAATTTCCGGCTCACCAATCAAAGCCATAGCAATACTCAGCCGTCTCTGCCAGCCACCTGAGAGCTTTCCTGCCTTTTTGTGAAGAATCTGCATCAGTTCAAACTGTTCAGACAGCTCAGATACCTTTGTCTTTTTCTTTTCTTTTGGAAAGCCGTATACACCGCACATGAGCTCCAAATTTTCCTTTACGGTCAGATTCGGGGCAACTGCCGTTTCCTGCGGCGATACGCCAATAATTTTTTTGACCTGTGCTGCATCCTTTGTAATGCTGTTTCCAAGTATTATCGCATCTCCGTCTGTTGGCTTCGTTAGACAAGTCAGCATCTTAATGGTAGTAGTTTTTCCTGCACCGTTAACACCAAGCAGGGAAAATAAATCCCCCTTCTGTATCTCCAAATCAAGCCGTTTTACCGCTGTCAAGTCTTTATAATTTTTTGTTAACTGTATTGTCTGAATAGCATTCATGTGTTTTCTTCCTCCTATGTAACGGATTAGTACCCGCTACAAATTGTCATTTTTCACTCCCGACAATATGAAGCAATTTCAGCAGGTTTTCTTCTTTTATCAAAGCAATCCCCTGGCCTTCATCCCCTAAGACGACAAGGTTATCTCCCGACTTGATATGGAAAATCTTTCTTGCCTTGACCGGAATCACGATTTGTCCTTTTTCACCCACCTTAACCATTCCAAAGATATGTTTGCCCTTGGGCGGTATCCCAAGTCCCATTCCGGTTGACTTTTCATAGCAAATCAAATCATCCACCGTAATGCCGAATACATCAGCCAGCGCCTTGCATTTTTCAATATCCGGAAGAGATTCGCCCGTCTCATATTTAGAAAGGGTCTGTCTGGAAACGCCAATCTTCTCTGCCAGTTCCTCTTGGGACAGCGAGTGATATTTTCTCAACTCCATCAAATTATCCGCAAACATTATTTTCCACCTCCAATTCCGCAGACGCACCATCTCAAAACCGGGATGCGTCGAATGATCTCATAGAGAATAAGTGCTCCGGCAAAGGCGGCTGCACCCACCAACAAATACATAGCCAAGGGCGGCAACGAGATGTAGAGATGTAAATACCACGCGCAGGCAGAGAGGGGCAGGTAGTGGAACAGGTAGAGCCCCCATGCTTTCCGACTCATAAAACGTGAGAACGAATTTTCAAAATTGCCCCACTTTTTCATAACCGAGAGAACTGTCAGAGTGGCAATCCAAGCGTAAACGTTGCACAGGAAAGTGTCCAACACCTGATGCTCAGCATAGGGTTTGCCCCAAAAGACGAACACAAAGCCAATACCTAAACCCAGCGCCGCCAGGGAAAGGGGAAGCCACCATTTTTCCAGTCTTTCCATAACTGCATCGTGTGAGAAGATAAAATACCCCAAGAAGAATCCCACGCCGTAGATGCCGAAGCGGTACACCACAATCACCGGCGTGTTTAAAATCTGGGCAGCACCCCAAATCACGGGAGTCAGACAGAGCAAAACAGGAAGATTCGCCTTTTCACACAGCCCGTAGAGTCTGTCTTTCTCTATTTTTCGGATTAGAAGCAACAGAAGAGAAAATACCCAGAGCAATTGTATGTACCATAAAGGACCTATGCCACTGATTGCCATTATTACAAACAGAATCGGCTTAGGTACGGCAGACATATTCTCAAATGCGCCGCCGATTACCATGTTGTAATAGCCCGAAATCCACCAAAAAACAAACAAGCCTATGGTAGATGGAACCAGCAGCTTTGTCGTTCTGCTTTTCAGAAATTCCTTCCCTGAATGCCCATTCAGATAAAATCTTGCGCTCATGCCGGAAATCACAAACAAAAGCAGCATGAACCAGGGATAGATAAAATACAGATAGGTATCCTGATACTGAACCGGTGTAAAAGGTCCAATCACACCGCTAGTTACCACGCTATTGAACATATAAAACACATGGTAAATTACAACGATGACTACAGTCATCCATCTGATGTTGTCAATGTATGTTTTTCTCATATTTGTACCACCTTTGCTATTATTCTTAACGTCATGTTAGCATTGATGGGGCAATATTTCTACCAACGAAAGCAAACAATTCTGCATGGATTTTGTTAAAAAAAGTGGCATCCTTTTGCAGGCAAATTACGCCAAATTAAAAACTGCTTCGTACCATGTACAAAACAGTTTTGCGCAAAATTGCGGCTTTTCCCTGTCCATACAGAAAAAGCTCTCCGGAATGAATTCAAGCATTGCCTTCTTAGCAACTGTATATCTTTTACTGATAAAATACATTTACACAGCTTATTTTTAAATTCTTTGCATCTCTTATCTTTGACTAACGCATATATTCATTCGTCCATTTACCGTAAGAATACCCTTGATTTTCTTTATTGCCGGTGATGCAGGCGGAATGAATATAGCATTATCAATTGAGCTACTTTCAATTTTACCGAGATTTGTAATACTATAACCCGTTGGGCTTCCAAACCCAAAGAAAGCTGTTCCGATAAATTTTCCTGCTTTGCTGTCAAAGTCACCAAGAGTCGAAATTGCTGCTGCATCAATTAAAGAAGAGGATAATCTTGCATAACATTGCAAAATCAAATACAATGATGCCGAAGTTCTCATGATTTTTTGAACTTGCTTATGAACCTCTCTTGCTGTTATCATAGTATCTGAACTTTTTCCCTTTAAGCGCACGCTAAATGCGGTCGAATAATTGCCTAATGCTCCTTGTGAATAACTATGAAGTTGTTTTCTAAGGTCACAGGCAATGATAATTTTATCTGTCTTATCTTCTTCAAACATTTTTGCTGTCAAATAATCATTAACAGATACTTTGTTTTCCTTACATAGAGAACGAATTGTGCGCATTGTCTCCTCGTTATATACGAAAGTGTTATGAACTACTTTATCTTTTTGCAAATATTTACTTGCAAAATCGTGATATTCCTCATAACTAACCAGATGATTCTCCTTTTTCCACCTCTTATTTGCAGAATCAACAAGAATTTTACTTATAAAAGGAAGTTCTGACCCACTTGGAAAATCATCCACCGAAGATATCAATTTCTCCTCTACATTTTCCGGTAGATTACCATGCACATAATACTCTGCAAATTCTTTTACCAAAGAAAGAGCCGCTCTCCCATCAGCAAGAAGATGATGAAATACAAACAAAATGCATAGTTTATTTTCATGTTTCCAACATACGATTTTTAGCATTCCCTCACAAGTCAAGTTCCAGTCTGTTGAAACAAGTCTTTCATATTCACTGATAACTAACTTGTCGTATAACCCTGTTATATTTTCATCCATAACAATCAAATCCACTTGCGAATCAGAAGTGATATTATAATAATATCGCTTTGTATCTTCTTCATATCCAAGTAGAGCGGATAGAAAGGGGTGGGCCTTAACAAGAAGTGAAAGTGTATACCTAATTCTATGCTCATCAAAGGGGCTGTTAACCTCACATACGATTCCGAAATTCATGTTCGGACACATCAAATGAGCTTGTTCCGTGTATAAATACTGCCTTACCATATTCCATTCCTCATTTCCAAAAGAATAGTGTCTCAACTGTACTTTCGTTGTCCCAATCAAGTTCGTATAATTCCTGATCGTTAAAAACACTGGAAAACGGAACTTGAGACTTCTTAAAATTCTGCCGTCCTCTTGTTCTGTCTCGTAAATATTTACTTCCTCAATGAAACTCTTCATAAATGTCTTCTTCTCCATATCCGTGAATCTGTCATAGAGTTTATCAAAGAATAATAAGAACTGATACACATTATCACCGGATATCTTTTCCTGCTTAATATTATACAGTCTTGTCTCTACTGCTTCAATGGAAGTTTCAATTTCCTCTATCTCATCATAAAGCTTATCCATTCTAATCTGCATATCCTCATACTTCTTATCGTAATGCTTATCAGATACAGACTATGAGTTTTGATGTTGGCAACACCGGTTTCCTGTCTCTTTTTATGCACCTGATTCCACAATTCTTCCGAGACAAAATTACTATATCTGTTTATCCGGAGCTAATAGCAACTTATCTATTACCGGATGAAGCATACTTGTTTCTAATATTACATTTATGGCACAAAGCTTCTTTCCTGCGTCCTTACTAGAAGCACCACAATGATATGCTTGTTCTGTAGGCAAGCCATAATCCAAAACAATCAATCTGTCATGGCAATCTGCATTAGGTTTAATTCTGAGTGGTGGATATTCTTGTATAAAATCATTTACTACCGCTGTTGTCAAAAAGCCTCTTTTTCCATGACCGTTTTCTGTAAACAAAACAACTTCCACACCAGCTTGCTTCTGTGATAAAAGCTGTAAGGTCTTTGTATTCACATAATCATCCACTACATAAATGCTCTTTTTTGCCTTCTGATATATATCTATGTATGCCGCATCTGCTTCGAACTTTTGTCCTTTATAGATAACAAAATTTTTGAAATCCTTATCCGAAACAAAGTTTTCGTTAAGTGTATCTATGCTCTTTTGAATAACTTGCATATCTTGTTCTGTTTTCTTCTGTCTATCAGCCATATTTGACATTTGTACAGAAATTTCTGATACTCTCGCACTTACAAGATGCATCTCTGACTGTGTAACAAACTGCTGGTTTTGCTTTATATAATGACGCATTTCACGAAATGCACGCATAATAAAAATACTTTGCTGTTCTGCAAGCTCACCTCTGAGAACTGTAGCAAGCATATAAATACCTTGCTCCGTAAACGCATACGGAAGTTTTCTTTTTCCACCCCAACTTGAAGTCGCAAATTGCGACTTCAAGAACCCATCTTCTTCTGTTGTTAATTGAAACATAAAATCTTCCGGAAACCTTGCGATATTACGCTTTACCTGCTCATTCAAACGCTTCACTTCATACCCATAAATCTCAGCCAAATCATAATCAAGCATAACCTGCTGTCCTCTTATGATATATACTCGATTACATATATTATCTACTGTCATCAATTCTGTACTTTCTGCCATCTGTACACTCATCCTCCTACAAATTGTGCAACAGGCTGTTGCACAATTACCAATACATTATCTATTTGTTAGTTCATCGCCCTTGTCATCCTTATTTCTTTTATCAGACAACCTCTCCATTTCAACCTTATATGCCATCAATCGCAAAAGATACTGCGGAACCCTTCTATTTCCTAATTCCCAATCTGTTTCCGTCATATAAGGAATTTCAAAGTACTCACAAAATTCTTTTCTATTCATGCCAGTACTTTCTCTTAATTTTTTCAATTCTTCTCTTGCTTCCATAGCTCACCTCTTTATGCATTGCATAAATAAATTATATGATTTTTTATTACCTACGGTCAATAACCTATTTCATAAAAAAAAATCAGATGAGCTATATAACTCATCTGATAAAAGTTATCTGCACGTGGGCATCCAAAGGAATGGACAAATCCCCTGAAGAACTGATGACATTATTAAAGCTTGCACTTGATTAAGAAAACTTTGAGATTCATACCATCAAACCAACAAACTGGAATACCTGCTTTTTGATAATTCATAGAGATATCATTGCATTCTTCTTTTCTTTATTTTCTCATTGATATAATCGATATCTTTTTTTGTCACAGATAATTCCAAAAAATATGCCAGCACAAATACAATGGTAACGTAAATAAATGCCATCCAAAAATTTGTCCTATAAAACCATCCTACGATAAATCCATACATAATAACCAAGCTTGTAACCAATATATATTTCACGAGATAACTGTAAATAATTGAAAGCGAAGTAATCTGATCAAAAATATTATTTACAATGGAAATCATAAATGCCAAGCCAAACAGCTGAAATACTAACATTATTTCCTGCGTTATGCCGGCCCATATAATAGAAAAAGCAAACACTATCAAAATCATTAATGAAGCTAAAATGCATGTATCACGAAAAATCTTTTTCATACACTACTCCTCCTGAATACATTTTTAATATCTTTTAAATACTTTCTTGAAACGATAATAATCTCATCATTATCCATGATTGCTTCCAAATGGCTACTCTTAATCTGCCTGATTTCTTTCAAATGTTCCGTGTTCATAATGCATGTTCTGGAAACCCTGACAAGTTCTGTATTGATTGTCATTTCGTCAAGATCAGCCATATTGCCATCAAAACGAAAGACATCCTTTCTTGTATACAAAAATACTTTTCTTTCTACCGTTTCAAAATAGTACACATCAGATATGTCTATCCTGGTTGATTTATCTTCCATTTTTCCTATAAAATGAACATCCATATGTTTTATCTTTTCAATTATTCTTTCATACTCCTTATCCATCTTGGGATACTCAACAATAATGGTTAATGGTTGATTATCAACTTTTCTTGTAATGATTTTCATGCTTCTTACATCTCCAAATCTTTATACTCAAAGCAGTCACATCGAGTAATAATACGATTATACCACCTAACATACTCCATGGTGCCCAGACAAACAAAATCTCCCCCCATCCGGATTGAAATATAGCTGGCATGATAACGAAACTGGCTGCCAGAATTACTATGCCTGCCACGTCACTAACAATCATTGTCCGAATACGTTTGAATTTCGTTATGATAACAAAAAGAAGTATACTCCCAATTATCGTAATCACACTAAAAATGTTATCAAAAATAGTCCATATATCATATGAGAACCCGGCAGGTTCTTTTCCTGCAGTGATTGCCAATATGTCATTGCATAATCGATCTGTAGAAGCCGCAACATTCAGATTTGTAAGAACGCACACACCTATATTTTCTTCATTCGAAAAAACAATTCTTGAAGAATAATTTGCTGTCCCTCCGGAATGTCCTATAACTCCCTCATCAGAATATTCCCATCCGGCATAATATTTACTATTATGATTTAGATAGTCTCTGGTTTCCTCGATAAGCTCCTTATACACGGCAGGTATATCCGCCTGGTCTAGCCAAATCTCTACCCATCTGCACATATCATGAATATTTGAGTAGAAATAACCTGCAGGTATTGCACCCTCTCTCACGACCGTGTCAAAATAATATGCTTTCCAATATCCCAATCGAGTTCCTTTAACGATATTCTCTTCGTCTTCTAAAAATCCAACATAAGTATGATCAAGCCCTAATGGAATTAATATTTCCTGTTCCATATATTCCTTGTATGAAATACCGGATACCTTTTCTATAATTGCCCCAAGTAAATTATAATTCACATTCGAATAAGAATATTGTTCGCCCGGATTATATCGCAGTTCACTTCCCGATATCTGTTCCACCCATTCGGAAAGCGTCATATTTTCTTTTGCGCTCGGATAATTTCTTTCTGAATTGGTAAAACCACTTGTCTGTGAAAGCAATTCAGCTACTGTTATATCTACCTTCTTGCCTTCATAATATGCTTCAAATCCCGGTAGGTAAGCCGATATTTCATACTCTGGTATGATTTTACCTTCACGTACCAATTTCATAATTCCTAATCCTGTAAATGCTTTTGTCATGGAACCTATCTGATATAGACCATCTTCCTTATCATTTCCATAATAGGATACCTTTCCATCATCATATACCACAATATTGACAGAATTACAGTTCGTCTTATTTTGAAATTCCGAAACATTACTTTCAATAGTATTTTCACATTTTGCATCAAGATAAATGCCATTACCAAAAGTACAAAGAAGAAAAACTGATACTGCAAAGAATATTTTTTGATATTTCATAATAATCTCGCCTCCTATGCCAATCATTCTATAGGAGACAAAATCGAAAAACAACAGATTCACACGCACAATGCAAAAATGGGGACAGATAATGCTATCCTCGCATTTTCAGACCAAATATTGCCCGATTCCCTTTTCAAAGAACTTCTCATCATGTAACGCAAATTCATGTATGATTCCTTGAATCCTTTTTTCAGAGAAATAATACACTTCACTTAACTCTGTCATCGTCTGACCTGAATAATAGCGTTTTACCATCGACATACTTTTTCTCTTTTTCACAACTTATAAAATCTTATAAAAAATTTATTTAGACGCACAGGGAAATCCTTGACAAAGCAGATTCCTTACTTTAAAATAATCCATGTGCATAGGCACATCCGCCCAGATAGCTCAGTTGGTAGAGCAGAGGACTGAAAATCCTCGTGTCACTGGTTCGATTCCGGTTCTGGGCACGAAAACCCTTAGATGGCAGGTTAAACCGCTTTCTAAGGGTTTTTTCTGATAAAACCGTCTTTTTTCTTTATTATACGGACAAACAGGCACAATAGCGCCATTGATTGTGCACATGAAATAGATATATTATATTAATAGATTATACATCAGCCTTGAAATGGGAGGTGAAGTCATGAGAAAAAAGATAATCATAATCCTGGCTCTCATATTAAGTTTAAATGTTACGGCAATGACAGCATATGCTGCTCCGAAAACAATGCCTGACGGAGGCACTTTTGATGCTGAATTCTATGCAGAAACATACCCGGATGTAAAAGCTGCCGTTGGAACTAATGAAGCAGACTTATATAACCACTACTTACAATATGGTAAAGCTGAAGGCCGAAAAGCTGTTGCTGACACAGTAACAACTGTTAATACAACAAAAACATCAAAACAAAAAGTCAGTACAACAAGCAGTAAAACCTCTGTGACTGCTTCCGACAAAAATGAATCTACCGATACACTTGTTTGGATTCCGACAAATGGAGGAAAAAAATATCACACTAAATCTTCCTGTAGCAATATGAAGAACCCAGATCATGTTTCCTTGAAAACAGCAATAGCAAAAGGTTTTACACCATGCAAAAAGTGTTATTAGGTTAAAAGGGGATTATAAATAAAATGAAGCTGCCGCTTTAGCGAATGAAAATTCGTGAAGCGGCAGTTTCATTTTATTATCTGTTTGCGACTGCTCAAGATTCTAATCAGTGAATAAATCCTAGTATGTTCTGATAAATTTCCTTATCATAATCCTTAAACACATTAAAAATAATTCTTTCTATACTGTTATTTGTTTTCAAGAAATTTATTACCGTTTCCAGAGCGATTTCTGCCGCCTCATCATTCGGGAAATGAAATTCTCCTGTTGAAATACAGCAGAATGCAACAGATTTTATTTTATTCTCTACACAACACTTCAAAACACTCTCATAACAATTCCGCAATTCCTGGCGTAGCTCATCATTTACTACACTATGAACAATCGGTCCGACCGTGTGAATGATATAATCACAAGGAAGATTATAGCTTAAAGTAAGCGTAGCTGTGCCAGTTGGTTCTTCATACTGACTGCCATATCGAATCCGCCTTTGATTCATAATATGGTTACATTCATTTCTAAGCTGTATTCCAGCAGCACTGTGAATGGCATTATCAATACATCTGTGGCATGGTACAAAACACCCCAGCATCTGTGAATTGGCTGCATTTACAATTGCACCAACCTTTAGCCTTGTGATATCTCCCTGCCAGAGTGATATTTTCTCTGCAAAAGGAGACAGACTACCATATTGTTCCTTTATTGTCGGAATGTCCGATAAAGCTACAATGCCTTTTTCGGAAAGCTCTTCTTGTAAATATATATCCTGCAATTGCAGCAATTCATCTGAAATAGCTCCCGGCATACGAATATTCATAAGAGAACGAATTGTATTTTTCTTCTCAATCGAGTTATAGCTCCCAGTTTCAAGGTTCTTGTAGCGGGCAGAATCTTCCTTCAGCTTATTAAGCAATGTATCAACAATATTATCTGCTTTCATTTGAAACACCTGCCTTCTTTTTCATTTCATGACAAATATCAGATATAGTGCCTGCCATATCCCCATTCATGCCGATAGCTCTGTTTCCAAGACTTTCAGGCACAACTGCTTCATTCATGTTCAAGCGAATCAGCGATAAGTTACTATTTTCCCGAACCATTCTTTCAAACGGGAAACGAATAATTGCAGGCGTGTTAAAACCTACTCCTAATTCCAGTAATAGCCCTTTTTTGTTTTCAATTTTTTCCAGAAAATCAGCGTAACGACCTGCCGCCTCATGCCAGCTTTCATCTTCTACAAAATACTGATCACAGCGTAAATGCATGGTCATATTGCCACCGCACACCGGACATTTCGGAACCATATGAGAAGGAATTAGGCAATCCTTTCTTGCCTGATCCATTTGGTAGAATAACTTCTCAGCATCGTATACTTTCTGATGACAGCCCTTTTCACATTGTATCTCTCCGTAATCACCCTGTGTTGCAAAGATACGATTATTGTCAAAACCAGCCTTTTGGAATTGATGGTCTACATTGGTAGTCAGCACAAAATAATCTTTATTCTTTACCATCTCATAAAGCTGTTCGTATAAAGGAAGAGCCGGCGGAAGAAAGCGATTAATTATGCTGTGTTTTGACCAATATCCCCATTTGGCTTTCTGCGATGGAAAAGGATAAAAACCAGCAGAATACATATCAGTCATATACAGAGTACCATACTTTTTTATAAATTCACCAAAGTTATCTGTAAAACGTGCTCCGCTATAAGTTAGCCCGGCTGCTGCTGAGGCCCCTGCACCTGCGCCAACCAGTATGATGTCGGAATCTTCTATAAGATTCACAATATGCTCAATTTGTGTCGAGTCCTCTTTTTCTTTCCAGATTTTTTTCATTATTTAATATAAGCGCCTCCTATTTATGATGTAACTATATTTATTACATCTAAAAGAATATCGCTTCTTTGATGTAATGTCAATAGTTACATCGAGAATTAAAAAAATATAAGGCGTTTTAGATTATTCCTAAAATGCCTTGTACTTTTATATTTTAACAAAAATATCTCAGCTTTCTTGCTGTATATATGTTTCTGTATCCTGCTTTAGATCCTCCAGTGTGATAGAAGCTAGTTCCTTTTCCATGGCAGCTTGTACCCGGAGCAGCTTGTCATCTAAAATATAATGAATATTTCTTCCTACAGGACAGTTGGAATTGGGGTTTTCATGAAAATGAAATAAATTTCCATTTTCAACACATTCCACCGCACGATACACATCTAAGAAAGTTATTTGATCTAATGGCTTGGCAACAGTAGTACCACCTGTTCCTCGTGCCACATCAATCAAACCGGCACCTTTAAGCTGTCCTAAAATTTTCCGTATAATAACAGGATTTACATTGGTACTTCCTGCAAGAAAGTCACTTGTTACTTTACATTCATTTCCAAAAGTATCAATGCAGGCAAAAATGTGAATTGCCAATGTAAATCGACTTGAAATCTGCATATAAGCAACCTCCTCATTTTCATTCTATTTTACTTTGCTAATATTGTAATATCAATGATTACACTTTTCAAGACAGCTCAGCTTCTCTTTAAAAATTTTTACTTTCAAACATTTATTTTGCTTTCTTGAGCAAATTCCTTTCCACTGATAGAGTAACTAATATATTATCCAACAAACACGACACAAAGTGAGAAAAAGGGAAACCATTGATTTAATTGGTTTCCCTTAAAACAAAAAAGCGGGTGATGGGAATCGAACCCACGTATCCAGCTTGGAAGGCTGGTGTTCTACCATTGAACTACACCCGCATAAAACAATATATATTTAAAATAAAGTGCCCAGAACCGGAATCGAACCAGTGACACGAGGATTTTCAGTCCTCTGCTCTACCAACTGAGCTATCTGGGCATTGAGTAGCGGGGACAGGATTTGAACCTATGACCTTCGGGTTATGAGCCCGACGAGCTTCCAGACTGCTCCACCCCGCGTTATTTATTTTGCCTTTCGGCTAATGGATGGAGGTGGATTCGAACCACCGAAGCAATTTGCAGCAGATTTACAGTCTGTCCCCTTTGGCCACTCGGGAATCCATCCATAATAACAATATGAACTTGTTATAAAGCCGATGATCGGACTCGAACCGATAACCTG
>JAQXYZ010000037.1 GCA_029226935.1 Bacillota bacterium
TCAGCATCAAAATTTTATCTTGAATTTCCCTCAAAAAACAGTGCGATGGTTCCCGGACCGGAATGTGCTCCGATGGTAGGTCCGATATGATTAATCATAAACTCTTTAATGCCAAGGCGTCTTTCAATTTCATTCTTTACATATTCCGCATCGTCAAGAGCATCTCCGTGACTGATAAACACAATGTCGTTCTTATCAAGGCAGCCGGAGGTCTTTTCTTCCATATAATCAACCAAAGCATTCAGGGACTTCTTTCGTCCCCTTACCTTACTGATTGGAACCAAATGACCCTCATCATCTACATGAAGAATAGGTTTGATTCCTGCAATGGTTCCTACAATTGCAGTAGCTTTGCTGACTCTTCCGCCTCTGTAGAGGTGATTCAAGTCATCTACCGTAAACACATGCGTAAGATGTGGAATAAGTTCTTCCAGATATTCTACGGTCTCTTCCATAGACTTTCCCTGCTCCTTCATCTGAATCGCCTTATGCACAAACAGTCCCTCTCCCATAGAAGCGCATTTGGAATCAAGCACAACAATGTGGCTGTCAGGTATCTCTTCCATCACTTCCTCGGCTGCAAGCACTGCATTCTGGCAGGAACCGGTTAGCCCTGAAGAAAAGGAAATATAGAGAAGATTTTTACATTCTTTCAAATACTCCGCAAAACAGTCCTTAAACTGCTGAGGGTTTACCTGTGAGGTGGTGGGCATTTTTCCTTCTTCACGCATGAGGCGATAAAACTCTTTCCAATCTAATTCCTTGTCTTTCCCATAGGAAACCCCATCCATAATATAATTGTAATAAACCAGTCCAAGCTGTTTTTCCTCTATATATTCCATAGGGAGATCTGCTGTCGTATTGGTAATAATCTTAAATTGCTCCATCGTAAATCCTCCTTAAACAATGAACTCACATCAGATTTTTACCATTTTATCACTTTTAGACAGAAAAAACAATTCACAAACAGCCATATTTTGTCCTGTATATCAGTAGAATTAATTATGGAGACTAATCCTTTGCTCCCGGCAGCCGGTACCTTAAGAACCGTTTGGAGAGCTGTTTCAAATTCAGAGGAAACAATGGATATATATAGCTCTTTCCTGAAACTGTACGATTGGTGCAGATTGCCAGAATCATTAGAATAATTCCTCCAATATATCCCCACAGTCCAAACATTGCCGTTAAAATCAGGGTAATAATACGCATGAATTTGATGGCATAGCTTAATTCATAGCTTGCCTGAGTATAGTTTGCAATGGCCACAAATGCCATATAGAGCATTACCTCTGAATTAAACCATCCACTGTTTACCGAAAACTCTCCCAAAACCAATGCTGCCATGACACTTAGCGGTGTATTCAACATATTGGGTGTATTGACCGCCGCAAGTCGAAGCCCGTCTATGGCAAGCTCCAACATCAGAAACTGCCAGATTAACGGAATGTTGGTCACATCTTTTACCGCAATGAACTCAAAACCTGATGGAATCCATTCCGGTCTCTGCATAAGAAGCAGAAATGTGGGTGTCATAAGATAAGTCAATATTGCAATCAAAAATCTGGATAATCTCAAATAGGTTCCGGTGATTGGAGGGAAATAATAGTCATCTGCCTCCTCAATCACATCAAAAATTGAAGTTGGGGTGATCATTGCCGACGGAGAATTATCCACCAAAATCACAATATCTCCTTCCAGTATCTGAGCCGCCGCCGTATCCGGGCGTTCCGTGAATTTAAATTTCGGGAAAGGATTATACCATTTCTTTTTGTACAGACATTCCGCAAGGCTTTCCTGATTCATGGTAAGTGCATCCACCTGTATCTGATTGATTCGTTCCCTGATCTGGCTTAAAAAAGCATGGTCCACACGGTTGTCCATATAACAAAGCACAATATCTGTTCTGGAGCTTTTTCCTGCATTTAACATCTCCATCCGAAGGTAAGGGCTTCTAATTCTTCTTCTGAGCAACGCTGTATTAAACACAATTGTTTCTACAAATCCATCCTTGGAGCCGCGCAGCACCTTATCCTTTTCAGGTTCTGAAACGTTTCTGGCAGGATAGGTACGAGAGTCAATGAGCAGACATTGATCATATCCGTCGATAAATAATGCAAATACGCCTGACAAAATAAAATAAGTAATCTTCTCCCACTGATTCTGTAAATCCACCTCCACATAGGGAATGCTGGTTTTCGACATTTCATGGGCATCCGCAGGCAGCTCATCCTCTTTCAAATCCATAAAATACTGCAGCATTTTCTGCATCAGTTCATCCTTGCAAAATCCATCTATAAAATAAATGCATGCCTCTCTTCCACCAACCCTGATCACACGATAAACTATGTCAAAATTGGTATCAACTGCCAGGCATTGTTTTAAATAATTCATATTTTCCGAAAGGGAACTGCTCATTTTTTCTTTTTCCATAAAAAAACTCCTTCTGCTCACAATGCATTTAATAGCATTATGTGGCAAAAGGAGTTATTTTATACCTTACTGTTTCCCGGTACTTCCAAATCCGCCTCTGTCAGCTCCTTCCAGAGAAGTTACCTCCTGAAATTCTATCTTGGGCTGATTTTCTACAATCCTAAACTGGCATATTCTGTCATTGCAGGAAATGTGCGTGTCCCGCATCGCATATACAGGCATGAACCACTGGTCATTGTCTCCGCAGTAAGAGCAGTCCACCACGCCCTGATGATTGGTCTGAATAATCCCATAATTTTTGAAAGTAGAGCTTCTCGGAACAATGTGTGCTTCATATCCTTTGGGAAGTTCCATTGCAACACCAAGAGGGATTAGCTTAAATTCTCCCTGCTTTAAATCCACATCTTCTGCTGCTCTTAGGTCAATCCAGTCTGATTTTCCATCAATATAGGTCAGCTTTTCAATCTTGTCCGTAAAATATTTGATTTTAACAGTTTCCATCGGTCAAAAATGCCTTTCTATTCATAGTTACCGCAGTGCAGGACTGGAACAGTCGGGTCAATCTGCTTCAATGATTTCTGCACATCGATAACTCTCTGATTACTGCTTCCCTTCCACAGGAGCTTATTGTCCTTTTTGTCAACCTGAAACTCACCGTCTACCAGAACATCTACATATTGCATAACTGCATAGTGAAGTATATTTTCCCAGCTGTCACCTGTATACATCCAGATGGTCTTATCAGGGTATTTTTCTTTAATTTCTGCCATCAGATTTCTCACATCAAGGCGGTTTGCCGCATGAAGGGGATCACCACCGGAAAATGTGATGCCTGAAATATAAGGCTTATCCAACTGCTCAAAAATCTCCTGCTTGGCAGCTTCATCAAATGGAAGACCTCCTGCCGGATCCCATGTGATGGGATTCTGGCACTCTTTGCAACAGTGAGAGCATCCTGCAACCCACAGAACAACACGCAGTCCATCACCGTTTAACATGTCATCCTTCGTAATATTATGATATCTCATTTGACTACATGCTCTTCCTTTCTGCAATTTCTGCCATTTTGGCTTCATTCAGCCTGGTGTCTCCATGTACTCTGGAGTAAGAAAGGTATCCGTTCATACGATCAATCTTGGTCAAATTCTTACTTCCGCATACAGGGCACACATCCATCTCGAGCTCCTGATGCCCACAGTCGTCACAGTAAGCAAGTGATAAGTTTACACCTTCATAGAATCCCATATCCATGGCTCTTCTAATCAGTGTTTTAATTGCATCAATGTTATAGTCAATGGGATATTTTACATACTGTATTTTTCCCCCATTTGAAAGTTCCCAAAAACGATACTCCAAATCCTGCTTTTGGATTGGCGTAATATCCTCGGTAACATGGCAGTGAAAGCTGTTTGATACATATTCTCTGTCTGATACGCCTTCAATGATGCCGTATTTTGCCCGGAACTGTTTTACCTGAAGGCCGCAAAGGCTTTCTGCCGGTGTTCCGTAAATTGCGTAAAGATTTCCATCTTCTTCCTTAAACTCATCAATTTTCTGGTTAATATGCTCCAAAACCTCCAGTGCAAACTGGCCGTCTTCTACCAGAGACTTTCCATTATATAATTCCTGAAGTTCATTAAACGCTGTAATACCAAAGCTTGCAGTTGCAGTTTTCAGAATGGGCTTAATCTTATCCGTAAGCTTTAAATGCCCTCCTAAGAAGCCTCCCTCACAATATGCCAGCGGGTTCGTAGACGCACGCATTTCTCCCAGATAAGCATAAGTTCTGATATGAAGCTGACGAATCAGATTCAGATAATAGTCAAGCACTTCATAGAAATCACGGTTTTCCTGTCTTGATTTTGCAAGAATCATCGGGAGGTGTAAGGAAACTGCGCCAATATTGAAACGTCCTACAAAAATAGGAGTATCCTCATCATCTGCGGGATGCATTCCCCCTCTTTCATACCAAGGAGAAAGAAATGCACGGCATCCCATGGGAGAAATTACCTTACCGTACTGCTTGTACATACTTGCAATATAGCCCTTTCCTGTCAGGGATAACCAGTCAGGGTACATGGTCTTTGCAGAACATTTTACGCCTGCCTCAAAGACATCCTCCAGCTCCTTGCCGGGACCGTGAAGATTTTCGTCGTACAGGAAAACAATTTTAGGGAACAGAACAGGTTTCTTACATTCCTTCTTACCCTGTCCTTTTCTTCTTACATTTAAAAGTGTTATGGTAGCCAGCTTAGCGAATCTTCCGGTTCCAATACCTGCTGTTACCGTAATAAAAGGATAATCTCCACGGCTGGATGCCACCGTATTGAATTTATATTCCCAGCCCTGGAAGCCCTGTTCAAACTCACGCTTAACATCCGCATAAGCCTCTGCCTCTGCAGTTTCCTTGTCTATGCCCAGATTCGCATATCTCTTTAAGCTCTTCTGATAGGTTTTTTCTGCATAAGGCTCCAAAATCTTATCTACTTCCGGTACAGTAAAGCCACCATACTGCTGGCTGGCTGCACTAAGAACAATATCACCAATTACGTCAAAGGCAACATCCAGTGTTTTAGGCTCATTGTACCAGATGTTTCCCATTTCAAAACCACCTGTAAGCACACTGGCAACATCAAACAGACAGCAATTCATGGTATCTCTTCTTGCTGACATGTCATGCACATAGATATATCCGTCTCTGCATGCCTGAATTTCTTCTGTAGTCATAAAGAATTTCTGATATAATTCTTTATTAAACTGATTAAAAATAAGGCTTCTCTTGGTGGATACAAGTGCACTGTCTGTATTTGCATTTTCTTTGTCACCCACATACATGATGGACTGGCTCTTCTTGTATACATCATCCATCATGCGCACAAAATCCTGCTTGTAGTTTCGATAATCGCGATAGCTTTTTGCTACAATCGGTTTTACTTCTTCAAGTGCACTTTCAACAATATTATGCATAATCGGAATCGGAATCTGCTCCTCATCCAGTTCATTCACTTTATCAACAACATATTTACAAATATGTTTCTTCTCTTCATCCGTGAACTTTGTTAAAGCCCTGTATGCACTTTTCCCTACAGCATCAATTACCTTCTGTACATTAAATGCTTCAAGGCTACCATCCTTTTTAATTACTTTAACTGTTTTCTCCGGCTTAAAAAGCTCACCATATTCTCCCGAAACTTCCTGGGTATTACTCATTTTATTTCCTCCATTCCCCACACTCGCGACACTGCAAATACCAAATCTAGTATTTCAAAAGCAGCGTTCTTCAAGATATTGTACAACATCTAGTATAATGAACCCATCTACATCTGTCAACTTGATTATCAATTTAAATTTGTACAAAAAGGGGAACAAGAATTTGGTACAATTTTACCTAATTATTCCTGATGCTGCCACTGCCGCTACCGCTTCATTGATTTCTTCCACGGGCAATGTAAGCGCAAAACGGACATGTCCTTTCCCCAATTTACCGAAGCTGCTTCCCGGAGTACATAATAGACCGGATTTTTCCAGCAGTTCCATAACAAAGGCAACATCGTCCGTATACCCTTCCGGTATCTTGCCCCAGGCAAACATCGTTCCCTGGCTGTCCGGTATATTCCATCCGATTTTCCTCAAGCCTCCGCACAGAGCATCTCTCCTTCTCTGATACTCGGCACATCTTTCCCTGATTCCCTCATCCGGGCCATTCAATGCAGCAATCGCACCATATTGTACGGGAAGGAAGGTTCCATAATCAATCTGGGATCGAAGCTTTTTAAAGTTCTGAACCAGATATTCATTTCCAACAAGGAAGCCGACTCTGGCACCGGTATAGTTATAGCTTTTAGAGAGAGAATAAAATTCAACACAATTCTCTTTTGCCCCCTCAAACTGCAAAATGGACTTTCCCACATGCCCATCATAAATAATGTCCGAGTAGGCATTGTCATGCATAATGATAATGTTATGTTCCTGCGCCCATGGAATAAGCTCCTCATAAAAGCTGTCAGGTGCAATTTTGCAGACCGGGTTAAGAGGGTAAGAAACAATCATCACTTTGGTTTTCTTCAATAGTTCTTCATCCAGCGCCTTTAAATCCGGCAGATAATCGTTTTCTGCCCTTAATTCATAAGTACGCACATCTGCCATTGCAAGAGACGGTCCGATGGAAAAAATGGGATATCCAGGGTCAGGCACAAGAACGATATCATCAGGATTGCACAAAGACAATCCGATATGTGCAATTCCCTCTTGTGAGCCATAAACATCCGTAATCTCTCTTTCATTTAAAGTCACATGGTAACGCGTCTGAAAACGCTTTATGACTGCTTCGGTCAACTCTGGTAACATTTTTAATGCATATTTATAGTTGGCAGGATTCTCTGCTGCTTTCACCACGGCCTCCATAATATGTGGTTCTGTAGGGAAATCCGGGGTGCCAACGGACAGGTTATATACCTTCTTTCCGGTCTTTTCGACTTCCTCCTTTTTTTCATTCAACAACTGAAAAATGCCTTCTTCATAGTCTTTCATTCTGTCTGCTACTTGTAATTTCATTGCTTTTGCCTTTCTCAAATATATTATATTACTTATAGTTTTCCATAATCTTCTGTAGGAAATCCATATATTCTTTTTTTACATACTCAGGCGCCGTAATGCTGACCTGATTCCCAAGACCCGTGAGCCAGCCGTAAAACTGACCGCTCAAGGCTGCTTTTACCCTCACACTGACCATTTCGTTTTCCAGATTTCTTATTCCAATCTCTTTTCCGAAGCGGTCAAGAATAATCCCAATCATGCTTCCCGGAAGCCTTAAAGTCACTATCTCACTTTCGCCTCCAAACATTCCAAAGGTTCTGTTGGTGTATTCCGCAATATCCACCTCGCGAAAGGCTTCCATTCCCTTCCGTTTATGATCTGAAAGCTCTGTAATACGGCTCATTTTGTCCACTCTGAAATGTTTAATGCGCTCTTCCTCGTCGTCATACCCAATTAAATAATAATTTTCATCCTGCCAGGTAAGCGCCCATGGACTTACCTGATACTTTTTGCCCTCTCTTCTCGGCTGAAGCTCCTTTTTAATATTCCATGATAGATAGGTAAAGGTAATCGGAGAATTATCCTGAATCGCTTTATGAATCTGGTCCACATTATAGTAAATGCTTTCATTTTCTGTCTTTACCCTTCCGGCAACAAACACCTGCCTTTGCAGTTGTTTTCCTTCAAAGGGTCCCGCCAGCTTTTCTATTTTGGCAATCAGCTCTCTCGACTTCTTGCTGGTAATAAAACGGGAGGCCTGAACCGCATCCACCAGAAGCTTTAGTTCCGGCAATTCAAACTCCCGGCTTGCCAGATAATAACCGCCCCCGGTACGAGCTTTCACATGAACAATATCATATCCAAAGCTTGTCAGGCACTCAATATCATCATAAATACTTTTCCTCTCTGCTGAAATGTCATAGGACTTAAGATCGGCAATGATTTCCTGTGCCGACATGCAGTGATTTTCATCCGTTTTTTCTGTAAGGATCTTTAAAATATAAAGGAGTTTCATTTTCTGATTGGCAGATTTAGCCATTACAGTATATCCTCCACTTCCCACAAATTCCTGATTTCATAATCAATCTTTAAGTTGGTATTATTTTCTTTTCCCTCAGGGTTATACCAACAGCAGGAAATTCCTGCATTATTTCCGCCTTTCATGTCACTGGAAAGGGAATCTCCAACAATGATCGTCTTTTCCCTCTGAAAATCCGGAATTTTTTTAAAGCATTTTTCAAAAAATTCCAATTGAGGCTTAGGACAGCCAATCTCTTCCGAGATAAAGATATCCTCAAAAATCTGATCCAGCCCTGATAAATGGATTTTATTTCTCTGTGTACACGATACACCGTTTGTTACTGCATACTGTCTGACTTTCCCTCTCAATCTGCTGCACAGTTCAAATGCATTGTCCTTGAAGAAGTAGACAGAGCCCAGTGCCTTCTGATAGACTGGTGCAAAATCCGCAGAGGAAATTCCTTTCACTCCAAGTTCAAGAAAAAGCGCATCAAATCTTCCTGTCAGGAGTTCACTTTTCGTAACCTTACCAAGCTCCAGCCTCTTCCAGTACGCTTCATTAATTACGGCATAACGCGCCACAATATTGTCATCCGCTTCCATTCCAAATTCACGAAAGCTAAATTTAAGTGCATAATCCTGCGACATGTCAAAATCCAAAAGAGTCTGATCAATATCCCATAATAATATCTCGTAATTTTTCATAGTTACCATCCGATTTTAAGGTTATAGGATACAAAAAGGTCTGGCTCCGCAACCAGACCATTGCATCCTTATGAAATTTCTCCCGGGGTTCCATCTATTTTCTCTGTTTCCTGCTGGCTGTTTTTGCGCTTCCGAAGCCTGATGCCAATAAAAACTGCAATTCCGCAGATCACTACAATTATTGCCATCAATAACAGGTAAGATAAAAAGGAATTCAAAAACAATACTAAATTTATCATTACTTTCAGTCCCTTTCTTATGCTTTATTTTATAATCATATCATTGTGCCTTTTTTCAGTCAAGGGATTGCCAGACACCGTTTTTTAAAAAATTGCCAGCCATATTCTCTGCCGCCTTGATAATATCCTGGGAATATCCCATAATACCGAGAAGCTTAATGGCATTTCGCGTCTGGGCACGTCCTTTCATAATCTTGTAGCTAAAGCTGATATCATTTTCTTCAATTTCTTCTGAAAAATGATAATTATTATAAAACTCTTCCAATAAATTCGTCAGTTCAATATCATGAGTCGCCGCAAAACAGATGCAGTTCTGCTCCGCCATACTTTTCAGTATCTGTGTAGAAGCAGCAATTCTCTCTACCGTGTTGGTTCCTCTCAAAACCTCATCTACAAAGCATATAACAGGAATGCCTTCCTCCCGAACCATGTCCATAATTCTTTTGATTGCCTTAATTTCAACCATGTAGTAGCTGTCTCCTCCCTGAACATCATCCCGAAGGCTCATGGAAGAAACCACTCTGAATATCCCTCCTGTATATTGATCTGCCAGACAGGTATGAATGGTCTGTGCCAGAATCGCATTTAATGCTACGGTTTTTAAGAAGGTGGATTTTCCTGATGCATTTGAACCTGTAATCAACACACTTTTATCGGTAGAAAAGCTATTTTTAACAGGATCTTTTAGCAGCGGATGATACAAGCCGTCTGCCTGTATTTTGGCTTTCTCGGTAAATACAGGAACCGAAAATTTCTCAAGAGATTCCCGATATTCCCCAATGGAAATCATTGCTTCTATTTTACCCAATATGGTAATCATCTGATCAATTTCTGTAATATGGCGGCGAACCTCTGAGAGCATCTGGTTGAATTTCATCAAATCCAAATGAAATCCCATGCGGATAAAATCAAGCAGTATGTCCAGAGGATTTCCTGAGCCGGACATACGTCCTCCCGACATCAGAAGAAATGAACCTGCCCTATACCCATTCATAGAACTACTGCACTTTTTTAATATCTCAAATTCTTCATTGAGTATGTCCAACTTTTTGGTCTGCAGCTGCTTTACGCATTCCAGTATTCTGAAAATATATGCAAAGCTTGTAATATACGGCTCAATCTCATTTTTTATTCTAAAGTAAGAAATATTATTATAGATTAATACACACACCAGGGCACAGAGTCCTATCGGAAGATTAATAAACATTCCGGCAATACTGAGAAACAGTAACAACAAGGCAAGATAATGGGGTAAATTACTCCTTTCTCCCAGCTGATCCAAATAGTCCAGATAATCATAGATTGAAAACTTTCCCATTCTTCCCAAATTATGAAAGACAAACTGATAGCCTACCCTCTCATCCGAATGAGTCCTGAAATATTCAATCAGCTCCTCCCTCCTTTGGAGTTCCTTTTCTGCCATACATGGTTTTCGCAATATATCATATAAATATTCTTCTCCCGCAGATGAATGGGTATAATTCATCCGTTTAAAGACCTCATCCATATTCAGATCGTTCCATGTAATATCATCAATGTAGAAGCCTTCCTGATGTTTTAGAAAATAGTGGGATATATTTGCAAACTGTTCCGGCTTATACTCTCTCTGAGGCAGAGCGCCATAATCACTGTATAATTTTTCTCTGAATTTTTCTTCCGACTTCTTATAATCAAAAAATCCTTTTAGCATAAAGATAACAACCAATGCAAGCATTGCTGCCGCAAAAATAATATATTCCATCTTTTACGCTCCATATCCCTTTCTGTTTCTAATTCATCTACTGATTCCTAATTCTGTTTATAATTTGATTTGCCTTTGCGTAGATGTCCTCCGGCTGCTCCGGCGTATTGAATTTCCCATGCTCATAAAGGATTTTGCCGCCTATCATTGTCATGATTACATTCTGCTTACTGCCGCTGTATACCAGATTTTTCTCAATATGGTTGAGCGGCTGCATATTAGGCTGATTTAAATCAATCATGATCAGATCAGCAAGCTTGCCCTCTGCAAGCACATCTGCATCCATAAGCCCCATTGCATGAGCGCCGTTTACGGTTGCCATCTTCAGCACCTCCATGGCATCCACTGCGGAAGCATCCTTCTGCTTTAGTTTGGCAAGCCCTGTGACCAGAAACATTTCTCTGAACATATCAAGGCAATTATTACTGGCAGGCCCGTCTGTTCCGATTGCCACCGAAACTCCCGCCTTTAGGAACTCTGTAATCGGTGCAATTCCACTTGCAAGCTTCGTATTGGAACCGGGATTCGTTACTGCATACAAGCCCCTTTTTCTCATTATTGCAATATCATCCTCTGTCATATGGACACAGTGATACCCACCACCACCATATTCAAACATTCCCAGGGTTTCAAAGAGTTTCACAGGGGTCATGCCATAACGTTCGATACACCCTTTTACTTCCGCTTCTGTCTCTGCCATATGAGTAAATACAGGAGCCTTATATTTTTGAGAAAGCGCTGCTATCTTTTCAAGTAATTCTTTTGAGCAGGTGTATTCCGCATGGAAACCAAGAATGTAAGATTGAAGAGCGCTTCGATGATTCAACTTTAAAAACATCTCTTCCACCAGTTCCGGAGACTGGCTGAAGTTATTGACAGCACCTACCTGCACACATCTCATTCCCATTTCATCAAAAGCATCTGCAATGGATTCCGGTGTCAGGTACATATCAAATGCAGCCGTGATACCGCTTGTCAGATATTCCAAAATGGCAAGCTTAGACAGTTCATAAATATCCTCTGCCGTCATTTGCGCTTCCACCGGAAACACCTGATGATTAAGCCACTCATTTAATGGAAGATCATCTGCAAAGGAACGAAGCAGGGTCATTCCCGAATGAGTGTGGGCATTTTTAAATCCCGGCATGAGAAGATTTCCTTTACAGTCGATTTCCTTATCCCAAAGAATGCAGGACTCTGGCAGCTCTGTCCCATCTCCTACATACACAATTCGGTCATCCTTAATCCAGATTTCTCCCATAAAAATCTCTCTGCTTTCTTCCATTGTGAGAATTCTGGCATTATATAATTTTATGTTCATAGTAATTCCTTTCAGAAACCTAAATTTTTCGGTCCAAAGCTCTCCGGCAAAAGTTCTCCCAATGTATATAGCTTATAATCATTTTCATTTCTGGCTACAATCACGACGAACTGATCAGGATCTGCAAATTCACGCAGCACCTGTCTGCATACACCACAGGGAAATGCATATTGGTCTGTCGTTTCATTCTTAGGTCCCCCGACGATCGCAATTGCTTTAAATTTATGCCATCCTTCACTGACTGCTTTACTGATTGCCGTGCGTTCTGCACAGATGGACGGCGTATAAGCAGCATTTTCAATATTACAGCCTGTATAGATTCGCAGCTCATTTGTCAGAACAGCCGCTCCCACCTGATATCCCGAATAGGGGGAATAGGCTTTCTTTCTTGCCTCCATTGCCGATCTGATCAGCTCCTGAACCGGAATATCCTGTACACAGGCAGTTATCTTGTTATTTTTATCCACGAAACTTATGCCTCCGTTTTATCAAATCTGCTTCTAAAATGCTGCGATAGATTCGGTAATTAACTGTCTGAACAATGGTGCTGCCTTATTGGAGGCTTCCTGAACCTCCTCATGGGTAAGGGGCTGATCAGTCATCCCTGCTGCAAGGTTTGCTACGCAGGAAATACCGCAAATCTTCATTCCCATGTGATTTGCTGCAATAGCTTCTACCACAGTGCTCATTCCCACTGCATCTGCGCCCAGTGTACGGAGCATTTTAATTTCTGCCGGTGACTCAAAGGAAGGTCCTGTCAGCTGTACATAAATACCCTCATGTAAAGGAATATTGCATTCTTTTGCTTTATTTTTAATAATCTCCTGCAATTCAGGATTATAAACCTTACTCATATCAGGAAAACGGCATCCAAGTTCATCGATATTGGCACCAATCAACGGATTAGGCGCAAAGCAGGAAATATGATCCTTAATCAACATAAAACTTCCCGCTGAAAATTCAGGGTTAATTCCACCAGAGGCATTGGTAAGGAACAATATTTCTGCTCCCATCATCCTCATCAAACGGGTGGGCAGCACCACATCGGTAATGGGATATCCCTCATAGTAATGGACTCTTCCTTTCATGCATACAACCGGTACATCCTTTACATATCCAAAAATAAACTTTCCTGCATGTCCCGGAACTGTAGAAACTGGAAAATCTTCTATTTCACTGTATGCAATCTCACTCTTTACATCCATGGTATCCGCATAATTTCCCAGTCCCGACCCCAATACCAGTGCAACCTTAGGTGCAAAGGGGATTCGGTCTTTAATACTCTCATAGCATTTTACTACTTTTTCATATACTTGGTTCATATATTACCTCCCTTTTTCTTACTCATAATATCATAGAAAACAGATATCCGCAATGATACCCTTCTCCCCAAACAGACATCAGGGAGTGCCTGTCATACATTATGTACTAAGGCACTCCCTGTCATTCTATCAGATAATGATACAGACCATTCCACCGTTTGAATCATTCACAATCTTTTGCATGGTTTCCTGCAATTTCAACTGGCTTTCCTCTCCAATCATGGTAAGCTTCCCTGTAATACCATCATTTACAAGCTGTTCCACCGTCTTTCCAAAAATATTGGTTTCCCAGATACCGTTCTCACTTTGACTGGAGTCTGTGATAAAGCGTATTAAATCCTGCGCCTGTTCTTCTGAACCGACAATCGGGGATATTTCCGTCTCGATATTCGCCTTTATCATATGAATACTGGGGCTTTCCGCCCTGATTTTTACTCCGAATTTATTGCCGTGCCTGATAATCTCCGGTTTATCCAGTTTGATTTCACTTCGTTCCGGAGTCACAACCCCATATCCCTTTTGTCTGACTGAGTCAATCGCATGTAAAACCTTTACATATTCCTTTTTCATCTTCGCCATGTCTTTTAAAACAGATAGCAGCCTGTATTCATTATCAATATTTTCTCCCACCATTTCACTTAGCATCTCATAATAGTAAGAATCATCCACATCCAGCCATACCTTAATGCATCCGTCTGCCATATTTACACTGTCCATCTTACACTTTCTGATAAAAGCCCCGCCCAGTGTAACCGGATTATTCTTTACATCACGAATACAGTTATACTGCTTCATAATTTCCCTGATCTGCTCAATCATATCGACCTTCATCTTATGATCTGCCGGAAGCATTTCTACCCATTTGGGCATATAAAACTCAATCATTGTAATTGGAAACTCATATAATACATTTTCAAGTATTTTATTAATATCTTCTTTCTTTAGCTGTTCACAATTTACCGGCATAACACTCACTTCGTATTTTGCCTCGATTTCACCAGCCAGCTTTATGGTGTCATCACTGTACGGTTTTGCCGAATTCAGCAGAACAATAAAAGGCTTTCTCAGCTTTTTTAATTCCCTGATCGTCCTCTCTTCCGCCGCAAGGTAATTTTCTCTAGGTATATCGCCAAAGCTGCCATCACAGGTAATGACAATCCCAATAGTGGAATGATCATTAATTACTTTTCTCGTTCCTATTTCAGCCGCCTGGGTAAATGGAATTTCCTGCGCTGACCATGGTGTTTTTACCATACGTTCCGTTTCATTCTCCATATGCCCACTGGCGCCATCCACCATATAACCGACACAGTCAATCAGTCTTACTCTCGCTTCGATTCCATCTCCCAATATAAGTTTTGCGGCTTCCTTTGGAATGAATTTAGGCTCCGTGGTGGTAATTGTTTTTCCTCCCGCACTTTGCGGCAGTTCATCCTTTGCCCGCTCCTTCTCATAGGATTCCGTCATATTGGGCAGGACCATCAAGTCCATAAATCGCTTAATGAATGTGGACTTACCGGTTCTTACAGGGCCTACAACACCTATGTAAATTTCTCCGCCGCACCTTAATTGAATGTCCTTGTATAAGTCATACTCTTTTTTTGTATTTAAGTCCATAAAAATACCCCTTCCATACTTAATTAAATGTATGTGAAGGGGATTTTATTTATTACAATTTTACTTTCAAAACAGATAAAGCTGTCCTGCATTATCGCGAAGCCACTTTTTGTAGTGCTTATACTCCGGACAAATACGCTGTACCAGATTCCAAAAATTAGAAGAGTGATCCATAAAAACCAGATGACACAGTTCATGGATAACCACATAGTCGCAGACCGGTTCAGGTGCCATGAGAATCCGCCAGTTGAAATTCAAATTTCCTTTACTGCTGCAGCTCCCCCAGCGGCTTTTCTGATCCTTGATGCGTATGTCCTCAAACCGTACCCCTAGAATCCTGGCATACTCTTCTGCTTTCTGCGTGATTACCAGAAGTGCTTCCTTTCGATACCATTTTTCCAGCTGACTGCGTTTATATTCGTAATCAGCCTCATAAGGCACATACATAATCAGCCTGTCCAACACACATTTTACCTTAGCTCTGGTACGCTGTTCCCTGATAATCGTAAGCGTCCGCTTTTCTCCCAGATAATAAACTGTTTCTCCGTTTTCCAGTCTCACTTCAATATAACCTTGCGGAAATTCTTCTTTCCTCTTTTCACAACAACGCCATCTCCTGCAAAGGTATCTTTTCCGTAAGATGCCTTCACATCAGTAACCTTTTCATTTTCAAGGGTAACGCCGCCCTGTTCAATCGCACGACGTCCCTCAGAACGGCTCTGAACCAGACCGGATTTACAGAGTACTGAAATCATATCAATGCTTCCGTCTGTAAAGTCATCCTCTGTCAGTTCTGTAGTGGGCATATCTGCCGCAACACCTGCACTGAATAATGCCCGCGCGCTTTCCTGTGCCTTCGCAGCTTCGTCCTCTCCATGCACCAGCTTGGTAAGTTCAAAAGCAAGAATTTCTTTCGCCTGATTTAACTGGCTTCCCTCCCACTGATCCATCTCATCGATCTGCTCCAGAGGAAGGAATGTCAACATCCGCAGACATTTCAGTACATCCGCATCTGCCACATTTCTCCAGTACTGATAAAACTCAAAGGGAGAGGTCTTATTGGGATCAAGCCAGACAGCGCCTTTCTGTGTCTTTCCCATCTTCTTCCCCTCGGAGTTGAGAAGCAGCGTAATGGTCATTGCATATGCATCCTTGCCCAGTTTTCTTCTGATTAACTCTGTTCCGCCCAGCATATTGCTCCACTGGTCGTCGCCGCCAAACTGCATATTGCATCCATATCTCTGGAACAACTCATAAAAGTCGTAACTTTGCATCAGCATGTAGTTAAATTCAAGGAAGCTTAATCCTTTTTCCATTCTCTGCTTGTAACATTCTGCTGTCAACATTCTGTTTACTGAGAAATGAGGTCCGATTTCACGAAGGAACTCAATATAATTCAGATCAAGAAGCCATTCCGCATTGTTGACCATCAGCGCTTTTCCTTCTGAAAAATCAATAAAACGGCTCATCTGCTTTTTGAAACATTCGCAGTTGTGTTCAATGGTTTCTTTGGTCATCATCGTACGCATATCACTTCTGCCGGAAGGATCTCCCACCATACCGGTTCCACCGCCAATCAGGGCAATGGGTTTATTGCCTGCCATCTGCAGACGCTTCATCAGGCAAAGTGCCATAAAATGTCCCACATGCAAAGAATCTGCGGTAGGATCAAAGCCAATGTAAAAGGTTGCCTTTCCGTTATTGATTAATTCTTTAATTTCTTCTTCATCTGTAAGCTGTGCCAAAAGCCCTCTGGCTTTCAGTTCATCAAAAATAGTCATTTCATTCTCCCTCTCTGTCTGCCGCAGCTGCGGCTTATTCTGTCATATCATTTATCTTTCTTCCCTGAAATAGTTAAGTCCAAGCGATGCCGGAAGGTTAATTCTTCCTGACTTACGCATAGAGCTGATAACCAATACCAGTGCTGTGATCAGGAACGGCAGCATGTCATAAAAAGCAATCGGAAATGGAAGTACGCTCTGGGGAATATAATATTTCAGTACACGCAGTGCACCAAATACAAAGGAGCCTAAAATTGCATAAGCAGGCTGCCAGTTTGCAAAGATAACCAGTGCCACCGCAATCCATCCAAGGCCACCCACATTATTGCTGATCCATACACCGCCATTGATAATCATGGAACAGTACACACCACCAATTCCACAAATTGCACCGCCAAGAATAATATTACAGTATTTTACAGAAGTAACTTTGATTCCTGCCGCATCTGCTGCACCGGGATTCTCCCCCACTGCCTTCAGGTTTAAGCCCGCCTTGGTATAATTGAGATACCAGGCGGATACACATGCAATGATGATACCAATATACACAAAGGGGCTGTAAGAAAATAAGAGTTCTCCCACAACGGGAAGATCACTTAGCCCTGGGATTGAAATGCCTCTCATTGCCGCTGTAATATTTGCAGGAAGCTTTAAAGTTCCCTCCGGTGTTTTATTCAGTATAAAAATACCGATAAAATTAGCAAATCCAATCCCAAAGATGGTTAGGGTAAGTCCCGTTACATTCTGATTTGCCATAAAGGTTACCGTAAGCACTGCATAAATCAATGCGCCAAGTGCTCCTGCAGCTGCACTTGCAAGAATGGCAAGGGTAAAATTGTCCGTGTAATAGCCTACCATAAACCCAACACAGGCTCCAATGGACATCATTCCTTCTACACCCAGATTCAAATGCCCTGTTTTTTCCGTCAGAATTTCTCCCACAGTTCCAAAAAGCAAAGGTGTTCCGGCACCTACTGCCGCCACAAGAAATTTAATTAAAATATCCATTCCTTACCCCTCCTTTTCAGTCTTATGAGTCCCCTTGCGAAACAGGAACCGATATCTGATAAAAAATTCACATCCTAATATGAAGAAAAGGATAATTCCCTGAAGTACGTCTGCGCAGTCTGTAGACAATCCAAAGTTAGACTGCACCACGCTGCTCCCCTTTTCAAGAACACTGAACAAAAAGGATACAAGCAGAATTGCAAATGGATTGAGCTGTGCAAGCCAGGCAACAATAATCGCAGTAAATCCCACACCGCCGGCAACAGAAGTTGTCAGTGTAATATCAGAACCTGTGGCCTGTATCATTCCTGCCATACCACAGATACCTCCGCTCAAAAACATGGTACGAAGCACAATCTTCTTAACATTCATTCCTGCATAACGGGCGGTATCCTGACTTTCGCCCACAACACTGATCTCATATCCCTGTTTGGTATACTTGATATATACAAATACAAGAACAACCAAAATCAATGCAATCAGCCATCCGAACTGTATCCCAAACAGCTTGTCCAAAGAAGCATTCTTGTCAAATCTTGCTATCTTCGGAAAACCCTGTGATGCCGGATCCATCCACGGACCATCGCGCAGGTAGGATACAATATGAAGTGCAATATAGTTCAGCATCAAGGTAAACAATGTCTCATTGGTATTATATTTTACTTTAAATACTGCAGGAAGAAGCCCCCAGAGACCACCGCCGATAAATCCTGCCAAAAACATAATAATTACCAAGAGCACATGATTGATACCTGAACAGAATAATGCGAAAAAGGTAGCACAGGTGGCACCGAAAATAATCTGTCCCTCCGCACCGATATTCCAAAACTTCATTTTAAATGCAAGGGTAACACCAAGTGAAGTAATCAGTAGAGGAATCATAACCTTTACGGTTCCCTGAAACGCCATAACACTTCTGAAAGCGCCGGAAATAATCGTTCCGTAAATTACAAAAGGATTCTGCCCCACACAGGCAATAAAAATACCACCGGCTATCAGAGAAAGAATCACTGCCAGGAGACGTAAAAGGACAATTTTTCCGGTAGGCAGTTCTGCACGTTTTACAATTCGTGCAAGCGGTTCGCTCTGTCTGTTATCTGTCGCTTTGCTCATGCCTGTGCCTCCCTTCCTATCTCCTCTGTTCTGTTTTCACCGGTCATCATCATACCGATTTCTTCTTTCGTTGTTTTTGCAGCATCTACAATTCCGGTTATTTTTCCGTGGCATAATACCATAATCCGGTCAGATAATTCCAAAAGCACATCTAAATCTTCTCCGATGTACATGACTGCAACATTTTTCTTTTTCTGCTCATTTAGCAGATCATAAACAGTATAAGAGGAATTGATGTCAAGCCCTCTTACCGGATAAGCGGTAATAAGAACTGATGGCGAAGATTCGATTTCTCGTCCAAGCAAGACCTTCTGCACATTTCCACCGCTGAGAAGCCTTACAGGGGTCTCTGTTCCAGGTGTAACAATATCAAGCTTTTTAATCAAAGCTTCAGCCAGTTCCCGTGCCGGTCTCCTGCTGATAAAAGGTCCCTTTCCTTTTTGATAACTCTTAAGCAGCATGTTGTCTGTCATTCCCATGGATGCGACCAGTCCCATTCCCAGCCTGTCCTCGGGAACGAAGCTCATGCTGACGCCCTTTTCTATAATCTCGGAAGGTGTTTTACCAAGGAGATTTTCTTTGTTAAAAAGAACCGCACCCTTGCATGCAGGCAAAAGCCCCGCAATTGCCTCACAAAGCTCCTTTTGTCCACTGCCTGCCACACCTGCAACACCAAGGATTTCTCCTTTTCTTATATCAAATGAAATATCATCAATGGCTGTCGATCCATCTGACTTATTTACAGTAAGATCCACTACCTTGAGTATGGTTTCATGATGCTCCATAATGGGACGCTCAATCTCAAGGCTTACCGGTCTACCAACCATAAGCTCTGTCAGCTTCTGGGCATCACAGGATGCAGTCTCCACCGTGTCAATACTTTTTCCTTTTCTTAAAATGGTAACACGGTCACTGATTTCAAGCACTTCCTGCAGCTTGTGGGTTATAATGATAATCGCACAGCCCTTTTCCTTCATTTTGCGTAAGATTTGAAACAGCTTCTCTGTTTCCTGCGGAGTAAGCACCGCAGTAGGCTCATCCAAAATCAGGATTTCTGCCCCTTTATATAATACCTTCAAAATTTCTACCGTCTGCTTTTCGGAAACACTCATATCACAGACGTATTTCTCCGGTTCGATTTCTAATCCATAAGTCTGACTAATTGTCTTAATCTTTTCACTGGTTACCTTACTCTTTTCTTTTTTACCTTTGGTTCCCAAAATAATATTGTCCATGGCCGGAAATGCTTCCACCAGCTTGAAATGCTGATGAATCATTCCAATTCCCATATTAGTGGCATCTACCGGTGAATTAATCTTCACCTCTTCTCCGCCAATAAAAATCTGACCACTGTCAGGGTGATAGATACCTGAAAGCATATTCATAAGAGTCGTCTTGCCGGAACCGTTTTCTCCCAAAAGTGCAAGAATCTCGCCATATTTTACATTTAAATCTATCCCATCATTGGCAACTACCTGCCCAAATGTTTTTGTAATTTTTTTGCATTCAATTGCATATAAATTTTTGCCCTGTTCAGCCATATCTTCCCCCGCTTTTCAAAAACACCTCTTGTTTTTCATCAGGTAATAATGGAAAAGGGCGGTCATATTCATGGCCGCCCATATGAAACTTTTCTTAAATTATTTAACTACTACATTCTTGAAATACCAGTTCATGCTGCCGGTAATTTCAGCATCGCTTAATGTTGAGCCCTCTGCTCCGACAGTGCTGCCATCATTGGTTTCAATCACACCGTCAAATACATTGAAGCTTCCATCAATAATCTGCTGTCTTGCAGCGTCTACAGCTTCCTGAGTACCTTCTGCACAAAGATCAGAAAGTGGTGCAATATCAACAAGACCATCAGCCATACCACCGAAGTAGTTCTCACCTGTCCATGTACCGTCAATTACAGACTGTACGGCATAGGTATAATATACTGACCAATCCCACATAACTGAAGTAAGAACTGCATCAGGAGCATCTTTGGACATATCTGAATTGTATCCTACACCCCATACACCGTTCTGTTCAGCAACAGTCTGAGGATTGGGAGTATCACAGTGCTGTGCAATTACATCACAGCCGAGGTCAACCAGTGCCTGTGCTGCCTGAGTTTCTCCTTCGGGATCAAACCAGCTGTTTGTAACTTTAACATATACTTCACAGTCAGGATTTACAGAATATGCGCCCATTGCAAACGCATTGATACCGCCTGTTACTTCTGAATTTTCCTGTCCCATGGCTGCAACATATCCAAGCTTATTGGATTCGGTCTTCAGACCTGCTGCAATACCTGCAAGGTATCTTGCCTGGTAAATTCTTCCAAAATAGTTGTTAAAGTTTACACCATTTCCTTTATAGCCTGTACCATGTGAAAAAATAACTTCAGGGAATTCCTCTGCAAGTGCTTCACAGGTATCCATAAATCCCCAGCTTGTTGCAAAGATAATGTTGCATCCTTCTTCAATACATTCTCTGATTGCATTTTCAATTGCTGTTGCATCAGAATCACTTACATTGTTCTTACGAACAATCTGAGAATCATCCAATCCGATGTTCTTCTGCATTCCCTGGATACCAAGGTCATGTGTATAAGTGTATCCGCTTCCCTCTGCGGGATCAGTAATGTGGATAACACCTACTTTAATGTCTTCCTTTGCAATGGCAGGCATTACACCTGTTGCTTCTGCAGCTCCTGCTTCGTCTGCAGCTTCAGTTGCTTCTGTGGTTTCAGCAGTGTCTGCAGGTTCCTGTGTGCTCTGGTTGCTTCCACATGCACAAAGAGAAACTACCATGGCAGATACTACCAAAAGGCTTAATAACTTTTTCATCTCTCTCCTCCTTAAGTCTTATGCCAAAATAATTACTCACTTACTTTATAACAATTTTGTCTAAAGTTCAACATTTATTTTGAAAAAGAAATGTTATTTATTCTGCATCAGCTTAATCATTGCCTGATTCAATCCATCCACAGTCAGTTTATACATAGGAAATAATTCCTTGATTGCGGTCTCTGCTTCCCTCCATGGTGCATGTCCCGGAGCCATCTTTGGATTCAGCCAGACTATCTTTTTGTAATGCCGCTTAAGAAGCATCAGCCATTCATAACCTGATAATCCACCATTGGGACCCCGGTAATTGCCGCTGGTAGAATATAGTTCCTCAGGTGCCATTGCAGCATCCCCTACCACAATTACCTTATAATCGCTGTCCAGATTTTTGAACATCCATTCCGTGTCGATCCAGTCTCCGTTCTCGCACTCCGGCGTTTTGTAAAGCTTGGAATAAATGCAATTATGAAAATAATAGGTTTTTACATCCTTATAATGGTTTGACTTATGCACTGCCTGAAACAATTCATTCAAAAGCGAACTAAACGGAATCATTGTACCGCCGGAATCCATCAGTAAAAGTAATTTTACTGCATTCTTTCGCGGTTTATCCATTACAATCTGTAGATATCCTCCATTATTGCAGGTCTTATCAATGGTTCCGTCAATGTCAAGCTCGGTCTTTGGAATATCCAGTCTGGTTGAAAACTGGCGAAGCTTTCTGAATGCTAACTGAAATTGACGGTTGTCAAGCATTCTATCATCACGAAAATCCTTGTATTTGCGTGCGCCGATTACCTGAAAGGCACTTTGATATCCGGTCTTTCCTCCAACACGGATACCTCCCATAAAGCCTCCCATATTTCCAAATGCAGTCTTGCCCATGCTGCCAATCCAAAAGCTTCCACCGTTGTGCTCGCTGTCCTGATCACGCAGTCTTTCCTTAAACTTGGCCTCAACCTCATCCTTATCAATGAACTGCATTCCATCCTGCTCATTCATGCGGTAGCGTTCTTCCTCATCCACCATATCAATCAGTTCTGATTTATCAAGCCAACGCATCATATTTTTAGAAATTTCATTCTCCGATTGAATTCCCTTAAAAGCTTCCTCAAACGCCATATCAAATTTATCAAAATCTGTTTCACTCTTAACCAAAATCATTCTGGCAACATAGTAAAACTCCGTCAGGCTGCTGTTACAAAGCCCCTTATCCAACGCCTCCTGCAAGGTAAGCCATTCGCTTAAGGTAATGTTTAACCCCTTTGCCTTACAGATATAAAAGAAATTTGAAAACATGTAATCACCCCACAGCCGTTATGACAACGGATTAGTCCAGCTTCTGTCTTACGGTTTCAAGATCCTCATCCTTCTTTACTACCACACCGATAAACGGGAGCTTTGCCCTGATTTCATCTGCACTGATTCCACCGATCTGCAATGCATTGATCCAGTCAATCAGCTCAGAGGTGCTGGGCTTTTTGCGGATATCCCTAAGATCACGAATCCGGTAAAATACATCCATTGCATTTTTCAGAAGGTGATCCTCCACATTGGGATAATGTGTTCTCACAATTTCTTCCATTAACTCCTCATCCGGAAAATCAATATAGTGGAAAATACATCTGCGAAGAAATGCATCGGGCAATTCCTTTTCCGCATTGGAGGTAATAATCACAATGGGCCGCTGTTTGGCTTTGACCGTGCGTTTGGTTTCATGAATATAAAATTCCATCTGATCAAGCTCCCAGAGAAGATCATTGGGGAATTCCAAATCCGCTTTATCAATCTCATCAATCAGAAGAATTACCTGCTCCTCAGAATCAAAAGCTTCACCAAGCTTGCCCAATTTGATATAGTGAGCAATGTCATCCACACCCTCTTCACCAAACTGACCATCATATAATCTTTGTATGGTATCATACATATAAAGTCCATCCTGTGCCTTGGTCGTAGACTTAATGTTCCAGATAATCAGCTTCTTTCCAAGGGATTTGGCAACTGCCTCTGCCAGCATTGTCTTGCCGGTTCCCGGTTCGCCCTTGATTAGAAGCGGCTTTTGCAGTGCGATTGCTACGTTGACACTCGCCATCAGCTGCTCTGATGCCACATATTCCTGTGTACCGTTAAATTGTTGTTCACTCATTTTTTATCCATACCTTTCTCTTCAAATCATCATTAGATTACCACGGAATTTCCACACTGTTCTGATATAACTGCCTTAAATCAATATTCTCCACTTTCTTTTCACGGAGCATCAATTCACTGACTGCCTCCGAGACGGGCTTCCCCTCGAAGAGAATCCTGTTTACCTGTTCAATAATAGGCACGCTTACATTGTGCTTCTGCGCCAGCGCATACCCCGCTTTAGCAGAATAAACGCCCTCTACCACCATCTTTACTTCTGCCATTGCTTCTTCCATGGTAGCGCCTTTTCCAATTAAAATACCTGCGCGGCGGTTTCTGGAATGCATGGACGCACAGGTCACAATCAAATCGCCAATCCCTGTAAGTCCATAGAAGGTTTCAATTCTTCCACCCATGCTGATTCCCAGTCTGGCAATCTCTGCAATCCCTCTGGTAATCAACGCCGCTTTCGTATTATCCCCATATCCAAGTCCGTCTGCCATTCCCGCTGCAAGAGCAACCACATTCTTAAGTGCTGCGCCAAGCTCAATCCCCAGTACATCTGAACTGATATAGACTCTGAATACCTTGCTCATAAACAAATTCTGCAGGCATTCTGCTGTTTCCTTATCCTTTGAACCCACAACAATGGTGGTGGGAATTCCCTTTCCTACCTCTTCCGCATGGGATGGTCCTGACAGAACCGCCACATTGGCATTTGGAATTTCCTGCTCTATAATTTCTGACAGAGTCATCAATGTAGCTTCTTCAATTCCTTTTGCCACATTCACAATTTTCTGTCCATCCTTAATATAAGGCGCCATTTTCGCTGATGTGCTTCTGGTAAACGGCGAAGGCACAGCAAGAACCAGTACCTCCTTATCCGTGACAGCTTCCTCCAGATTCGTGGTAAATTCCATATCATCCGGCAAAATAACCCCCGGAAGCTTATCCTTATGCTCATGGTCAGTCTTTAACATAGTAATTTCGTCTTCCATGATGGACCATACCGTAACATGATTTCCGTTATTGCTAAGAAGCTTGGCAAGCGCACAGCCCCAGCTTCCCGCCCCGATGATTCCAATTTTTGACATAATTTTCTCTCCGGCTCCTTTATTGTTTATTTTTCTTTGACAGATAAGTCTTTCTCTCTTCTCCTCTGATCAGACGTCCAATATTCTCGCGATGTTTGTAATAAGCCAATATTGTGAGCAGCGCTGTAACTATGTACATTTCATTCAGAACAGCCTGGGATGTATGGAAAAATCCCATTTGTCCCATCACCACCATCTGTATCATTAACCCTGCATATACAAGCAATGAACCAAGGGATACATAGTGGGTAGTGAAAAAAGTGCCGAAAAACAGGACAACCCCTACCGGAATAAATGCCGGATGAAATGCCAGTATCAGACCTGCAGTTGCTGCAATTCCCTTGCCCCCCTTAAAATTCATGTAAAAAGGAAAGTTATGACCTAAAATGGCACCTGCAGCTGCATAAAGCCTCAGCAGGTAAATTTCATTGGGATGAGATGACGAAAAAATTGCTCCACAGATAACGATTGCCAGGATACATTTGAGAATGTCTCCCGCAAGTACAATAAGACCTGCCTTCGTCCCTAACACCCTCAAAGTATTGGTGGTTCCGGCATTGCCGCTTCCGTGTTCCCTGATATCAATTCCATGCATCTTTCCGTAAATGAATGCTGTCTGAAATAATCCAAACAAATAACCAATGGCTACACAAATCAATCTTTCCATATTATTTGTTTTCCTTTCTTTCTCTAATAATAAATTTCAGAGGTGTCCCCTTGAAGCCAAAGGCCTCCCTGATTTTATTCTCAATATATCTGGTATATGAAAAGTGCATCAGTTCCTTATCATTTACGAAAATGACAAAGGTTGGCGGTTTCACACCTACCTGGGTAATGTAATACAGTCTCAGCCGCTTTCCTTTATCTGAGGGAGGCTGCTGAAGAGCTACTGCCTCACTCATGATTTCATTGAGCACGCCTGTGGATATACGCATTGCATGATTTTCGCTCACCATATCAATCAGGTCAAACAGCTTGGGAAGCCGCTGTCCTGACAGTGCGGATATAAATGTAATTTCTGCATACGGCATATAGGATAAGACCTCTCTGATCTTTGCCGTATACTGATTAACCGTCTTGTCATTCTTTTCAACCGCATCCCATTTATTGACTGCAATAATCACTGCTTTTCCACGTTCATGTGCAATTCCTGCAATCTTTGCGTCCTGCTCAGTCACACCTTCCACTGCATCAATCAGCAGAATAACAATATCCGCTCTTTCCACAGCGCTCACGGTTCGCACGATCATGTAGCGCTCCAGTTCTTCCTTAATCTTGTTCTTGCGCCTCAGCCCCGCTGTATCAATGAAAATATAATCCTTTCCATTGTGTGTAACCGGTGTGTCCACCGCATCTCTGGTCGTACCTGCAATATCCGATACAATCAGACGATTTTCTCCAAGCAGCTTATTAATCAGAGAAGATTTTCCTACATTGGGTTTTCCGACAATCGCAACCCTGATCCGGTCATCTTCTTCCTCAATCTCTCCGCTCTGGCCAAAGTGGCTGATTACCTCATCCAGCATATCCCCAAGTCCCATCTGATTAGAGGCGGAAATAGGGTGTGGATCACCAATGCCCAGGTTATAAAATTCGTAGGTATCTGCCATATACTTTTCAAAATTGTCTACCTTGTTGACTACCAGCACCACCGGCTTATGGGCACGCCTGAGCATGTCTGCCACCTTGGCATCCGCATCGACAAGCCCCTGTCTGACATCCACCATAAAAAGAATCACATCCGCCGTATCAATGGCAATCTGTGCCTGCTCACGCATCTGTGATAAAATGATATCCTTGCTGTCCGGTTCAATACCACCGGTATCAATCAGGGTAAATGCTTTATCCAGCCAGGTAACATCCGCATAAATACGGTCTCTTGTAATTCCCGGCGTATCTTTTACAATTGAAATTTTCTGACCTGCCAATGCATTAAACAGTGTAGATTTTCCTACATTAGGTCTTCCCACCACTGCCACAATCGGCTTTCTGTTTTTACTCATGAATTTGTTCCTCTCTTATGCTTCTCCCAAAATTGCATTTACAAAGTCATATCCGCTTGATTTTACAATATCTGTTTTTACTTGTAAAGCCTTTTCCATATCCTGAAGTGTCACGTCGTCAAGGAAAACCTCTTCCCCACTTCTTAACATATTCTGTGGCAGTAAAAGCCTTGTGCCAAGGGGCTTGCCTGTCAGTTGGTCAATGATGTCCTGCCCTGTAAGCAGACCCGAAACGGTAATCATTTCTCCAAAAAAATGATTGATAATCTCATAAACGTGAATGGTTATTTCCGGTATCAGCGCCATGATTTCCTCTGACATTTTCAGGATATAGGGATAAGCCAGCTTTCCCGTAGCCATGGAAATCTCAAGATTTTGTTTTTCTTTAAGCCGGAATTCTCCCTTCTTAATTTGTTCCTGAAGGATGCTTACCGCTTCCTGAAACTCATCCAGAAGAAGGCGTATCATTCCCACTCCGTTTTCCAGCTGCAGATACCCATCATAATTTTCTTCATCCGGCAGTTCTCTTTGTGCAAGAATATACCACTCATCACTTGCATGGACAAAATGAGTTCCATATTTTTCATAAATTTCCTTCTGGAAACCATGGATCAGATTCAGCACTTCTGACGCATCCTCACGGTTAAATGGCTCCAATGGATAAAGCCCCTCACGATATCTGGACAGTCCCACCGGAACAACAGACACACTCTCGAGAACCGGAAGATATTCCATCAGCTTTCTGATGCTGAATTCCAGTTCCTTCCCATCATTTACACCCTTACAAAGCACAATCTGACCATTCATGGTAATTCCCGCTTCATAGAGTCTGTCTACTTTCTTAAGTGCTTCCCCTGCAAAACGGTTGTTCAGCATCATGCATCGAAGCTGTGGGTTCATGGTCTGAAAAGAAATATTGATTGGCGATAAATGATATTTGATGATTCTGTCAATATCATGTTCTGACATATTGGTCAGGGTCACATAATTCCCCTGCAGGAAAGACAATCTGGAATCGTCATCTTTAAAATAAAGAGTATCCCGCATTCCCTCAGGCATCTGGTCAATAAAGCAGAAAATGCATTTATTGTGACAGGAACGATAATCATCCATCAGCCCATTTTCAAAAACGATGCCCAAATCTTCATCCTCGTCCTTATCCACCTCGAGAAGCCACTGTTCCCCATCCGGCTTTTCAATCAAAATTTCAATATATTCATTTTCTACATAATACTGATAATCAAAAATATCATCTATTTCTTCATTATTAATTGCAAGAAGTCTGTCCCCCGGTTCTATTTCCAACTCCTTTGCAATGCTTTTTTCAAGCACTTTCCTGATTAGATGTCCCTTTTGTTTTTTGTTTTTCATTGATTTTCCTTACGCTTTATAAATGTTAAGCTTTTCTCTTTTACGCTTCTTTCTTATTTCATTTATGGCACGACTCTATTTTACTAGAATTTCCTTGACGTGTCACTAGCATAATGATATAAAATAAAGTGATATTTCAATATGTGATGTTTTACTACTATATTTATATTCTGGAGGTTGTCATGCCTAATTTACATGAACTTGAAGCTGCCATTCCGGTTGCCCCACTCAAACTTGTGGTTATGGATTCTGCTGTGAGGCTTGGAAACAGCATCAATAATTATCTTGTTAATTTCAGAAGAGATGTAAAAAATATTGCAAAAAATGATCCTGCCTTTGAAGGCTATGTATCCGACAACTATATTCTGGACACTGCCTGCTATCGTTTCGGAAGCGGTGAAGGAAAAGCTGTTATTTCCGAATCCGTCAGAGGTAAGGATCTTTTTATTCTGGTAGATGTCTGCAATCATAGTATTTCTTATACCATGAATGGTTATACCAATTACAAATCTCCCGATGATCACTATCAGGATTTAAAGCGGATTATTTCTGCCGTAAATGGAAAAGCCCACCGCATCAACGTAATTATGCCCTTTTTGTATGAAGGACGTCAGCACAAGCGAAACGGGCGTGAATCACTGGACTGCGCTTATGCTATTGAAGAACTGAGCAACATGGGGGTCAGTAACTTTATTACCTTTGATGCACACGATCCGAGAGTCCAGAATGCAGAACCTCTGCGTGGCTTTGATAACTTCATTCCTCCTTATCAGTTTATCCGTGCATTGCTTGGTACGGAGGAAGGTCTTTTGATTGATAAGGATCATCTGATTGTAATCAGTCCTGATGAAGGAGCTCTTGACCGTGCCGTTTACTTTGCCAATGTATTAGGTGTTGACACCGGTATGTTCTACAAGCGCCGTGATTACTCCACCATCGTCAATGGCAAAAATCCTATCGTAGCACATGAATTTTTAGGAGACAATATTGATGGCAAAGATGTAATCATCATTGATGATATGATTTCTTCCGGCGGAAGCATGCTTGACACTGCCAAGCAGCTGAAAGCCATGAATGCCAAGCATGTATATATCTGCTGTACCTTTGGATTATTTACTGATGGACTGGAACGCTTCGATGAAGCATATGAGAAATGCTATTTTGACAAGGTTGTAACTACTAACCTGACTTACCAGCTTCCGGAACTGAAATCGAGACCTTATTATGTAGAAGCTGATATGAGCAAGTTCCTGGCTTCCATTATTGATTTCATGAACCATGACTCTTCCATGTCAAACGTATATACTCCTACCGAAAAAATTCATGAAATTCTCGCCAAATACAATAATCGTGAAATGGAATATCCAATTAGCGAATAATAAAAAGGGGCTGTGCAAAATGCATCAGCTCCTTTTCTTATGCTCTATTTTTCTTTTTCACTCTCAAGCACCGGAAAGATCAGATTCACCTTAAACAGATCCCCGTCCATTACAATTTCAAACTTTCCTTTCTGAACCTCTGTCAGATTCTTGGCAATAGAAAGACCAAGTCCGCTGCCCTCTGTAGTTCTGGATTCATCTCCTCTGATAAACCGTTCCGTTAACTCTTCAGGATTTACCTTTAAAGGCTGGGCTGAAATATTTTTGATGGAGAGAACTGCCATCTTACCATCTTCGTTATGATTCACAATTGCCACATCAATATAAACTCTGGTTCCCGGAAGCGCATATTTAAAGATATTGTTAAATAGGTTTTCTATCACACGCCAGATTCTTCTGCTGTCCGCTTCAATGTAAATGCTGCTCTTCGCTGCATGTACAACCGGTGTCAGTGCTTTTTCCTCAAACTTCTCCGAAAACTCTCCTATGGTCTGGTTCAAGAGCTCAATCAGATTAATTTTCTCCCAAGCAAGTACAATATTGCCGGAGGAGATTTTGGATGCCTCTACCAAATCATCTGTCAGCTGTTTTAACCTTTGCGATTTTGCATCCAACACTTCAATGTATTCTCTTACCTTGGGATTTTGTACATTTTCACGCTTAATCAGATCCACATAGTTAATAATGGAGGTTAATGGTGTTTTAATATCATGAGACACATTGGTAATCAGATCTGTTTTCAGTCTTTCATCCTTCATGCTGGTTTCTACCGCATTTTTTACACTATCACCAATACTGTTAACCGCCTTTGCAAGTACCAGATTATCCCCATGCATACCGGCTTCATCTATCTTATGCTCAAGATTGCCTTCCCGAATCAGTTCGACCCCTTCCAATATCAACTGTCTTGCCATCACAGAGCGGTAAATGAGCCATCCCACTGCACCGTCTGCCACTGCCAAAAAGAGCAATGCCAGCATAAGACCTCTGCCTCCAAACCGAAAGCCCATAAAGGCAGCTATCCCAACATTCACTGCTACAAACAGGACAAACGGAATGAAGACCCTGAAAATAACCGCAGAATGATCATAAAAATATAAAGCGCATCTTTTTATCCAGAGACACAGACGCCTTATCAGGCTGTTCTTCCAGAGTGTTTTTGCCTTAATTCTTCTGATAAAACTATAGTAAAAGAAGGAAAAGAGCATACTAATCAAAAGTGTAAATGCACCTGTTACAATCAAAAGTGAAAATTCATCCATAGATTTCCACACATAATTGACTGCTGTTGAGATACCGCTAAAAATCAAAAATCCTACAGCACCTGCCAGTAAAATCATGAATTCCGTTGGAATTCGGTCTTCCCTCCGAAGCCGGATTACCACTTCCTCGGTATCCTTTCTGCGGCTTTCCCCCTCATGCATGGTAAGTACTACCAGTAAAATAAGATAAAATGCTGCGCAGACCACTGCAGTTACTGTATACTGCCATACATAAGGAACGTAGCTTTTGAACTCATTCTTTCCCTGGCTAAAAGCATCCATTGCCGGATATGACGTTTTGATGCCAATCATAATCTGGGTGTCCTCAGGATATGCATACTCATACCCATTTAAGATATAACGCAGCGTCGCCTCTTCTATCATGGTATTCGTATCAAACTGCATGTTCATCGGGTTATAGTACACATATTTCCCACATTTTTGTTTCAGTTCTCTGGCCAGATCGGCAGTCTGGAGCTTTTTCGTGTCCATGTTTGTAAAAATCTGTGTCTCATCTCCTATCGTTCTTTGAATCAAATAAACGATATTGGTATTTTCTGCGGCATAGTAATCTTTATAATTCAAATATTCCGTATAATTGATATTCAAATCTTCCGCAGCTTTCCTTACATTGGCGCAAAGTGCATAATATTCTTCCCAGTTAGAGACATAGTTCTCGATGTTCTTTCCCTCATAAGTATGATACCGGTTGTTTAATATCGTTGCATTTACATTTTCTCGTTCTATCGTTCCGTTCTCCAGTATATTTCCTGATATATCAACAACTCTGGTTGCCTTAGACAAATCGGAATTCAGGTAACTTACTGTTCCGCCGCTGTAATTCTTAAGATCCACCATCGTTACCGTGCGGCTGTCACTCAAAAACCCATTTACTTCCTCTGCAGTCATATAGACGTCTTCATATTGGAACCCGTATTGTGCCCACTTAATCAGGTCATCCAAATAATACTGGGCAGTAATGTATTCTGACGGGACACCATTATATCGATCTGCAAAAGCAGTTACATCCACCTTCTTTTTGGCATCAAATTTTCCATCTGTTTCCATCTGTCCCCGAATCGCGCCATAACAGATAATATCTGATATACTTTCTCCAAACAGAGAATTAAACATCAACGAATCTTCAAAGACTGCTTCCTCGTCCTCATTGCGCAGATTAAACACTTTCGTTTGATCTCTGGTATCAACAATAACGTAGGTTCCCAGAATAACGGACACCAGATTAACCACTGCAATGGCAAGACACAGATGCTGAAGAATATGCAGTGCTGCCAGTCCCCGTCCTGTCCTCTTTTTCTTTCGTTTTTTCTTCTCTTCCTTCTGTTCCTGCTGCATGATTTGTTCTTCCATCTATCTGCTCCTATTGTTTTTCAATTTTATATCCCACACCCCATACCACTTTTAAATATCTGGGTTCCCTGGGATTAATTTCAATTTTTTCTCTGATATGTCTGATATGGACTGCTACGGTATTGTCTGCACCGATGGCTTCCTCATTCCAGATGCTTTCATAAATCTGGTCTATCGAAAAAACTTTGCCCTGATTTTTGACCAGTAGCAGCAAAATATTATATTCAATGGGCGTAAGCTTAACGCTTTCCCCGTCTACTGTAACTTCCTTGGTATCATCATTTATACACAGACCGCCAGCCTGAAACAATGCGTTGTTCTCCACATTCAAGTTCCCCAGCTGTGTGTATCTGCGCAGATTTGATTTTACTCTTGCCACAAGCTCCAGAGGATTAAAAGGCTTGGTCACATAATCGTCTGCCCCAATATTCAATCCCAAAATCTTGTCAGTATCTTCGGACTTTGCAGACAGAAAAATAATAGGGATACTGCTGTACTCCCTGATTTTTAAAGTGGCATGAATACCATCCATTTTGGGCATCATGATATCAATGATCAGAAGCTGTATGTTCTGCTCCTTCAGCATCCTGATTGCCTGTTCACCATCATATGCCTTATAAACCTGATATCCTTCCTGATTCAAATAAATTTCAATTGCATCTACAATTTCCTTATCATCATCACAAACTAAAATATTGGTCATGGTGTTTCTTCCTTTTCATGATTTGTCTTTGGTTTGATAGTATTAGTAAACCATATATTTTTTAAGTGTTCCTTAGGGAAAAAGTTAAGACTTTCTTAATTCCAGAAAAGCCGCCAGATTTCCTCTTTTTCCATTACTGGCACGATGCGAAAATAAGACCTCTTTGTTACAGCATGTACATACATCTGTCACTGCAAGATGTTCCGGCAGGACACCGGCATTCAGCAAAATTCTCCGGTTTGCTTCCCAGAGATCCAATTGATATTTTCCCGCTTCCTTTCCATCCTTCAACAGATACTGCCACTCTCCCGGAAAGCTTTCCCTGAAGTTCTCTGCGACCTCTTCTCCTATTTCATAACACTCCTGACAAATGGAGGGACCAATGGCTGCAAGAAGCTCCTGCGGCTTACTTCCAAAAATCTCCTGCATGGTTCTCACCATCACAGCTCCCATACGATTTACTGTCCCTCTCCATCCCGAGTGTGCCAGTCCAATTGCCTGATTCTCGGGATCAACAAAATATAATGGAACACAGTCTGCATAGGAAGTACACAAAATAATTCCCGGTTCATTAGTAACCAGTCCGTCTATCTCATCATAATCTAAAGGGCGGGTGACCCCTTTTCCCATATCCTGCATAGTAACCCGGCGAATATTCGTGGTATGAGTCTGTTTAGAGCATACAATGTGATCCGGTGTGGTTTGAAAAATCTCTGCAATTCTTCTAAAATTTTCGTCCACTGCTTCCTTCTTGTCTCCCCTTGCATAGCTTAAATTCATGGAAGCATAGATTCCTTCACTGACACCACCCACGCGGGTAGAAAATAAATGTCTGACCATTCCAGCCTGTTCTAAAAGCGGAAAGGTCAGATATTCGATCTGCTTATATTGGTTAACTTTAATATGGTCATTGTTCTTTTTTCTAATTAACAGCATTTTTTTCCTCCAAACAAGTATGAATGACTACCACCCATATCTTCCTACCTTCTGCTGATACGGGAACGCATTGCGATGCCATAGAAGCTGCTTACCGCAGACAGCGACCACATCATAGCGTACCTGCCTTTTATTTTCACATGGATGGGTCAGTCTGTAATAATCCGATACTCGGCATATCTTTTGCTGCTTCGCTGCATTCACAGCTTCCTCCGGCATTCCCGAAACCGAATTCTTTCTATACTTTACTTCAACAAATACCAGGCAGTCCTCATGAAGTCCTATCAAATCCACTTCCCCCTGTCTGCATCTGAAGTTTTGTTCCAGCAGAATGAACCCATTTTCCATCAGATACTTTGCTGCCTGTTCCTCGTATTTTTTTCCTTCTTCCCGTTGATTCAATCCATTTTCTCCATTTATTTTTTATGATCCATTTTGGCTTTAATTTTGTCCATGGCATCCACAAAAACAAGAATCTCTGCCACCACCTCATATAACTCAGGTGGAATCATATCTCCAATATCCAAACGCGACAAGGTATCCGCCAGCTTGTCATCCCTGTGTACCGGTACATCTGCTTCCTGCGCTTTCTCAATAATCCGCTCTGCCAGCGCTCCTTTTCCGCTGGCAATGACCTTAGGCGCATCATCATCAGGATCATAAGAAAGGGCAACTGCCTGTTTCACTTTATTCTTTTCTTCCTTCATCGTTCCTCCCCTTCTGCTCCTTTTCCACTATATCGAAAACATACATTATGCTCTGGCATCAAAAGAATAGCCCGCCAGAACGGATATGTTTTTGTCCTGTGACAAAATCTCCTCCATAACATTTGTGGTTCCTTCCCGGCTGATAAACTCTGCATTCATTGAGTATCCTCTATTCTCCAGACGTTCATTTAATATGTGAATATTCTGTGCAATCAGATCCAGTGCACTTTCATCCTGAAGGTAAAATTTTGTGGAAACCTTCTGATGATTTAAGGAGACATGAACATCCATGCTTCCAAGATGCTCCATATCCAAATGTAGCAAAGCACTGACACTCCCATCCTTTTTCGCCAGACTTTTCCTGTTGGTGTATACAAATAATTCTCCGGTGGTATTATGTTCCTGCATCTTTAACGGCAATTGCACATAGGTAAATATATGATTCAACTGATTCATAAAATCGATGTTCCCATTTACATTGGAAACCGCCTTAGCAAGAGGCGTATCCGGTTTTACCGTCTGCGACAGGACACTGTTTAAACGACTCATCTGACTGTTTAAGCGCTCATACAATTTGTCTACGCTGTGCTCCTGTGCCACTTCCTGCGGCTGTAAAAGCCATTGTCTGTTCATCTCATTTTTTAAAATATGCTTAAAAGGTTTCCCCTCAAGCAGTTTCCAAAGAGCTTCCTTGTCCGGCGCTGTTTCCTGCGTAAGCATTTTTGACACCTCATTTAAAAGCTCTCCTCCACTAATCTTTTGGGCAGCAACTGCGTTTAAAAGGCGCGCCGGTGCTCCTGCCTGCTTTAACTGCTCTGTCAGTATTTCCTGTTCTTCCGGCAGAAGGAGCTGTATATCTTTAGTTTCCTCCTCCACATGTTCCAAAGCCTGTTCTGGGGAAATTTGTTTTTCTGACGGCTCCCATATCTGTCCGGTATTTTCGAAAGTGATATCCTTAGGTGCGGACTCCGTCATGGGTTGTGCTTCAACCAACACATTTAAAACCTCTTTATAAAATTCGAATCCTTCCTGTAAATCTCCATTTTCCGCAATTTCCTGAAAACTCTGAGAAAATGCATCAACAATATCTGAAAGGCTTTGTCCCAGCTGATGCTGATAATTTTTATATGCTTCAAATTGAAAAATGTTCTCTTCGGTAATTGGAAGCGAAAGGCGCTGCATCTGCACAAGCGTCTGAACATCTGTCTGCGGATTCGCATTCACATATCGGTTCATCTGATACAGAGACTGGCGGTCAATGGGCAGCCCTTCCTGCATCATTGCTTTGACCATTCCGGCTGTTATGTTATTTTCGGGAAGTCCGGCTGCTTTTAATGCCTTAGAGACGTTGGGATCCTGACTTAAGTTCTCAAAGAGTGGGCTTAAGACCACCTTAGATGCACCATTATTTTTGATTTGAAAGGTGAGAAGCTGACCGGGCTGTGCCGACATGTTTCCTTCAAGCTTTGCCTGTAGCAACTGATTTTGTCCTAAAGAAATAAGAATATCATTGCCGTTTCTAAAAAGAACCTCTCCGGTAACTGCCTGTCCGGGAAGTTTTCCCAAAATGGCTTCCATTCCGTTTTTCAGTCCCTGTTCCAGAAAAGAAGTGCCCTCTGCTCCCATATTTTCCATGTAATTCTGATTAATCTGGCTAATAAAAGAGGAAAGTCTCATATACACTCCTTTCTGTAAAAGATTGTATTACAGGAAATTTTTGATAAAACTTTTTCTGTGAATCGGTGTAGGTCCAAATTTGCGCAGTGCATCTATATGCAGCTGTGCGCCATACCCTTTATTGGATGCAAATCCATATTCAGGATAAATTTCATCATACTTTACCATCAGTCGATCTCTTGTAACCTTGGCGATGATACTTGCTGCCGCAATAGAAATACTTTTTGCATCGCCCTTAATGATTGGTACTTGTTTTATTGCAACTCCGGGAATGTTTACTGCATCATTTAACAATAAATCCGGTGTCGGATGCAGCTTGCCGATTGCTTCCCGCATTGCCTCATAAGTTGCCTGAAGAATATTAATCTCATCAATTCTTTGCGGTGCTACAAATCCAAGTCCTGTTGAGACCGCTTTTTCCATAATGACCTCATATAGTTCTTCTCTCTTTTTTTCGGATAATTGCTTGGAATCATTAAGATATAAAATATCACAATCCTTGGGAAGAATGACTGCACCGGCAACAACCGGACCTGCCAGCGGTCCCCTCCCCACCTCATCAATACCACAGATATAGGAAAAAGAGCTGTATTGTTTTTCATATTCCTTCATCTTTTCCGTACGCGCAAGTTCCTTTTCGTAATCCTCAATCCTCTTTTTGGCCTTATTAACCAGCGTTGTCACTCCACTTCGCGGGTCATTTTCATAGGTACTTATAAAGGCAGGCAGCTCATTCAAACTGGCTGCCTGTAAAATATTTTTAATCTCACCTGTCTTTTGTTCCATCGTTACCTTCTTTGCTTTCCTTTCATCTGCTGCTTATCACCGGTGCCTGATCATTCCGATCTTATTCAACGGCCAGATACGCACCCATGCCTTCCCAATCAATTCATCGCGATGAATATTTCCTACTGCCGGATCGCGGCTGTCGGAACTATTATTCCGATTATCGCCCATTACAAAGTATTCATCATCCCCCAATGTAACAGGTTCGTATGCCCGTCCGGGATTGGCAATCACTTCCTTGCCATAGGACTCCTTCAGCACCTCTCCATCAATAAAAATCTGTCCGCTCTCATCAATGTAAATTGTTTCTCCCGGAAGTGCGATAATTCTCTTAATATAAAATGTATTTTCCTCATATTGGAATGGAAATACAATAATATCAAAGCGCTGGGGTTCCTGAAAACGGTAGGAAATCTTGTCTACAATCAGATTGTCTCCATCACTCAGCATAGGTTCCATAGAACTGCCAATAACCTGTGTCCTCTGTCCCACATAAGTTACTACAAGAAATGTCAGGACAAGAACAACCAGTAAATATATGCTTGTGCTAAGTAATTCTCTTAATTTTCTGCTCACTTCCACTCCTCCGGATGCTCTAATGTTATTCTTCCCAGTCTACCGCCTCTGAAATCTTCCAGTACAATCGCCGAAGCCCGCAGAATATCCGGTTGCTCACCTTTTTGATAGCAGCGCCTGCTTTCACATATTTCCTCCAGCGTTCGGAAAGCATCCCCTTCACCGTCAATATGATAACGCTCCTTCAGGCATTCAGGATATTCCTTCTGCAAGAAGGAAATAACTGCCACTGCAAGTTCATCCACATGAAGAATCTCATCATTGATGGAACCAATCATTGCAAGACGTTCTCCCACCTTCTGATTCTCAAATTTAGGCCATAGAATTCCGGGTGTGTCTAAAAGCTCCAGATTTTTGTTTAAACGAATCCACTGTTTTCCTTTCGTTACACCAGGTTTATTTCCGGTTTTGGCACATGCCTTTCCTGCAAAAGAATTGATAAATGTGGATTTCCCTACATTGGGAATGCCCGCAACCATTGCACGCACCGGACGATTTACAATACCGCGTTTTCTGTCTCTTTCAATCTTTTCCCGACAGGCTTCCTGTACCAAAGGCTGAATATTTTTGATGCCCGCACCGGATCTTGAATTAATTTCCTGTACAAAAAAACCTTTCTGCTTAAAGAATTCTGCCCATTGCAAATTGTATTTAGGATCTGCCAGATCCGACTTGTTTAACAAAATAATCCTGAATTTATTTTTGCCTATCTCATCTATATCCGGATTTCTGCTGCTAACAGGAACTCTTGCATCCACCAATTCAATAATCAGATCTATCAGCTTAGCATCCTCCTGCATCATCCTTTTCGCCTTGGTCATATGCCCCGGATACCATTGATAATTCATAATAATCAATACTCCTTTTACTTTACAAATCCCATTGTCTCTTCTTCGCATCCCATGTGAAACCATGCTTTGCCTGTAATATTATCACGGTTTACAGGTCCGATATTACCGGATCGGCTGTCTTCGCTCATGTTGCGGTTATCTCCCAAAACAAAATATTCATCGGTTCCCAATCTTATTTCTGTCTCAGCAATTCCTGCATCTGCAATCTTATCATAAGACTCATCTTCTTCCAATAATTCCCCATCAATATAAACATATCCACCTATGATCTGAACCTTTTCTCCCGGAAGTCCGATGACCCGTTTGAGATAATAGTGTGAGTTGGTATTGCCATTAGGCAAAAAAGCAATGATATCTCCCCGCTTCGGAGAAAAAAGCTTATATGCAAACCGATTAATCAAAACTTCCTGCCCATTATATAAAGATGGTGTCATGGAAACACCAATCATACTAATCTTCATTCCAAAAGAAAATACAATCACACATGCCAGTAATATTGCTGCAAAGCAATAAAAAAGCGTGCTGAATATTTCATGTATCATCTCTTTACTTATTTTCTGTTTCTTCTCGTAAAAAGTCAATCCCTTACGCTTTGCCATACAATTATTCCTTACTCATTCTCAAGCACTGCTTTTGTTAAATTCCCATTATATTTTAGCATATCTGCATGCATAAGAAAAGGGCAATTGTCTTACCAATTGCCCTTTGGTACCTGTCATATTCAATTACTTAACTACTTCTTTTACCTTAGCCTTCTTACCAACGCGGTCTCTTAAGTAATTCAGTTTTGCTCTTCTTACTTTACCTTTGCGAACTACTTCAATTTTCTCTACGTTAGGAGAGTAAACAGGCCATGTCTTCTCAACGCCAACACCATTAGAAAACTTTCTTACTGTAAAGGTCTCTCTTGCACCGGTTCCCTGTCTCTTAAGTACAACACCTTCGAATACCTGAATTCTTTCACGATTTCCTTCTTTAATCTTACCGTAAACCTTAACAGTATCACCTACGCTAAAATCTGCAACTTCCTTTAATGCTTCGTTTTCAATGCTTTTAATAATTTCGCTCATCTTAAACCTCCATAAATTTGTAAACTCATCAGATGTTCATAATACCCATGTAACAGAGGACCATCACAATTTCGCAACATTAGTAATTTATCATATCCTCTTACAAAATGCAAGTATTTTTTTCAGATGCTGCCTTTTTCTTCTGTTCCTTCTTCCGCTGCCTTGCTTCTTTTTTTGCCTTCTTTATGAAATAATCCTGATTTTCCTCGACCCATTTTTCATACAAATCACTTCTGGCTTTCCGGGTTCGTTCAAGGGATTGTTCCAGACGCCATTCCTCCACTTTCTTGTGATCTCCCGATAAGAGCACCTCCGGCACACGCTTTTCATGCCAGATCTCAGGTCGGGAGTATTGGGGATATTCCAGGAGATAGTTACTGAAGCTTTCACTTTCTCCTGATTCTTTGTTGCTTAAAACCCCCGGAACCATTCGCGATATGGCATCTATCATGACCATTGTCGGCAATTCTCCACCAGTCAGGACATAATCTCCGATAGAAACATAGTCGGTAACAATCTCCTCCAACACACGCTCATCAATTCCCTCATAATGACCACACAGGAAAATCAAGTTTTCTTCTTCTGCAAATTCCCTTGCCATAGACTGCCTAAAGGTCTTTCCCTGTGGTGTCAGGTAAATGACCCTTGGTTTCTTGCCTTTACCGGCATTAATCTTTTCCACAACAGCCTTCCATGCATCATAGACCGGCTGTGCCTGCATCAGCATTCCTGCACCGCCTCCGTAAGGATAATCGTCCACCTTTTTATGCTTATTGGTTGTATAGTCTCTGATATTGACTGCTTCCAGCGTAATAATATTCTTTGCCATGGCACGTCCGATAATGCTGGTATCAAGTCCTTGCAGAATCATTTCAGGGAACAGCGTAAGTACATGAAAATTCATCCTCTTTCTCCATCTTATCTAATCAAGAAGTCCATCCAACAAATGAACCTTCATCTTGTTCTCATTTATATTGACATCCAGAATGCAATCTCTGATGGCGGGAATCAAAACTTCCTTCTCCTCTCCGGTCTTGATTACATACACATCATTGGCTCCGGTTTCTATTACATCCGTCAGAATCCCAGTAAAGCTTTCGTCTTCATTCTCCACCTGCATTCCTATAAGATCTGCAATAAAATACTCGTCCTTTTTCAATTTTACTGCATTTTCTCTTGTTACAAAAAGGCTTTTTCCTTTATATTGTTCAATGTCATTAATGCTGTCATAACCTTTAAATTTCAAAATTGCAAACTGCTTAAAGAACTTTACATTTTCTATTTGAAGCGTTATCTGCTCCTTTCCGGTATCCAGCAACACTTCCTTTAATTTTTTGAACCTCCCCACATCATCTGTCGTGGGAAATACCTTAACCTCTCCCCGCACTCCGTGGGTGGAGGAAATAACACCTACCTGTAATAAATTTTCCATATGATTCCTCTTAAAAAAGGATGTTCCCGAAAGAACATCCTTCTTCTTAGACGATTTCCACGTCCACTTTCTGATTTTCTTTGGATGATGCTGCTTTCACAACAGAGCGGATTGCTTTTGCAATTCTCCCCTGCTTTCCGATAACTTTTCCCATATCTGAAGCAGCGACATGAAGTTCAATGGTAATGTGCTTACCTTCTTCCTTCTGGGTAACAACAACCTCATCCGGATGCTCAACAAGTGCCTTTGCAATAACTTCAACTAATTCCTTCATAGTCCACCTCCAAAAGGGCTGTCAACAAACTTACTTTTCAATGCCTGCCTGCTTGAAAATCTTGCTGACAACTTCTGTAGGCTGTGCACCATTTGCAAGCCACTTCTTAGCCAGTTCCTCATTTACATTGAAGGTACTGGGATCTGTGTTAGGATCATAAGTTCCGATTTCTTCGATACATCTTCCGTCTCTGGGAGATCTGGAGTCTGCAACAACGATTCTATAGAAAGGAGCTTTCTTCTGACCCATTCTTCTCAATCTGATTTTTACTGCCATCTTTTTCACCTCCGTGATTTTGTAAATTATATATTTTGAAAAGAAACAAAGCCTTTAAGAGCTGTTTCTGATTTCAACTAAAAGGGAAATCTCATTCCGCCAAATCCGCCTCTGCCACGCTTACCTCCCATAAGCCCCGGCATCTGCTTCATCATCTTCTGGGACTGCTCAAACTGCTTCACAAAACGGTTTACTACCGCCATATCTACTCCGGCACCCCTTGCAATCCTGCTCTTTCTGCTTAGATTCAGAAGCTTGGGATTTTTTCTTTCTTCCGGTGTCATACTAAGCACAATGGCTTCTGTTCTTGCCAGCTGCTTTTCATCTATCATGGACTCAATATTTCCCATTTGCTTATTCATTCCCGGCATCATACCCAGAATGCTTGCAAGTCCGCCCATGTTACGCATCTGTTTCATGCTTTCTAAATAATCTTCAAAATCAAACTTGCCCTTCTTCATCCGGGCAGCCATTTCTTTTTCTTTGGCTTCATCTATGGAAATACTTTCCTGTGCCTTTTCAATCAGCGAAAGCACATCCCCCATTCCCAAGATACGGCTTGCCATTCTGTCAGGATAAAATTGTTCCAAATCGGAAAGCTTTTCACCCATACCTACATAAAGAATCGGTTTGCCTGTAACCGCCTTAACGGAAAGTGCCGCACCACCTCTGGTATCACCGTCCATCTTGGATAATACCACACCGTCAATTCCAACCTTTTCATCAAATTCCCTGGCAACGGTTACTGCATCCTGTCCGGTCATGGCATCTACAACCAAAAGAGTCTGATGCACTTCAACCTGAGCCTTGATGTTCAAAAGCTCCGTCATCATATCCTCATCAATATGAAGACGTCCTGCGGTATCCAAAATCACTACATTATGTCCATTCTTTTTCGCATGCTCAATTGCTGCTCTTGCAATATCAACAGGATTTTGGTTTTCTCCCATGGAGAACACGTCCACCTGCTGTTTTTCTCCGTTAACCTGCAGCTGTTTGATTGCAGCCGGCCTGTAAACATCACAGGCAACCAAAAGCGGTTTTTTCCCTTTCAGTTTCAGCTTTCCTGCAATCTTAGCAGTGGTGGTTGTCTTACCTGCACCCTGAAGACCACACATCATAATGGTGGTAATCGCCTTACCCGGCTGCATTTGTATTTCAGTAGTTTCCGATCCCATCAGGGCAACCATCTCTTCATTGACAATCTTGATTACCATCTGTCCGGGATTCAATCCGTTCATCACGTCAGAGCCTATTGCTCTTTCTTCCACCGACTTTACAAACTGCTTTACAACCTTGAAGTTGACATCCGCCTCTAAAAGTGCCATCTTTACTTCTTTCAAAGCTGTCTTTACATCCTCCTCAGTAAGTCTTCCCTTACTGCGAAGATTCTTAAATACGTTCTGAAGTTTATCCGTTAAGCTTTCAAATGCCATGGATTAAAGCTCCTCTAATATCTGATGGGAAATAGAGCTGACCTTCTGTATCAGTTCTTCCCTTGTGATTTCTGTATCATCGACCAGCTTTTGAAGCTGCCCTACATTTTTCTTTACCTCCATGAAGCGTGCAACCAGATGCAGCTTATCTTCATACTCCTGAAGGATATGATTGCAACGTCTTACCAGATCGTGTACCCCCTGACGCGAAATACCGTTTTCCCTGGCAATCTCTGTCAATGAAAGGTCATTATACACTACATCCTCATAGATTTTTTTCTGATGTTCTGTCAGAAGTTCTCCATAAAAATCATATAAAAAGCCCTGTTCAACAATCTTTTCCATTACAATCACCTTTGGTAGAATACTACAAAAAAAAATAGATGTCAAGCATTTTTCCTTGACATCTATAAAAATTTGCAGCAGTTCAGCCAATTCGATAATCATCTGATGGTAATTGACCCAATAGTTTTTTATAGGCACGGCTGAAAGTAGAATAATCCTTAAATCCGCATTCCACACTGGCAGTTGTTGCAGGGGTACCGCCAAGAATCAGATTTCTTGCTGCTAATATCCTTTTTTCGAGAATATACTGGTGCATGGAATATCCTGTTTCTTCTTTAAACTTACGCATCATATGGTATTTGCTCAGATAAAATTGATTCGACAAAGTTTCAATCGTCAAATCCCTCGAAAGATTTTCATTAATGTAATGAATCATTTCAACCACTTTTTTGTCGTAGCGTGCCATCTTATGAAACACCTCGGGATTATTGATACAGCTTCTGTTTAATTCAATCATCAGCTTTAAGAATAAAATTCTGCTGTACATTTCCCCTGCATAAAGGTTTGTATTTTCCGTCGTTTCCAATAGCTTTACAGTTTCAAAAAGCATTCTGCTCTGTGCCGCAGGAAGCCGGATTACATTTCCCTGTTCCTTTTTTGCCATCTCAAAACAAAGGCTAAGATTACTTCCGCTTTCTGAATGCTCATCCAAAAAATCATCGGAAATATAAAACACATACCTCTCATAAGTGGTATCGAAATTTACAAAGGGCTTGTGAATTTCACCTTTATTTACCAAAAGAATATCATGAGGTTCAAGCTGATAGCTCTTTCCTTCAATATGATATTCCACATCGCCGGAAATAAACCAGATCAGCTTGTGAAAATCATGGTAGTGATATACATATTCCTCCGGTCTGCTGTCTTTTAGGTGAAACATTCTGAATTTTTCTGTAAGATATCCGCTTTTTACCGACTCCCGGTTTTCTTCCATATCCGGCTCCTTATCTGTCTGATTTTGAAAAATCCTTCATGCAGACATTTAAATCAACGTTACCATCAATTCCATCCACCGATCCCTTGGAAGAGTATTGCCAAATGCTGAACTCATAGGGAAAATAAACCGGAGTTTCGTAATACGCAAACCACTTTTCATACTCCTCAAGCTGTTCCATATCCAGCATAATCATAAACGTCTTCAAATTACCGTAAATCATCGGTGTATATCCGGCTTCCTTAATCCTCTCACAGAATGCAATAGCTGCTTTGGTATAGTCTTCCTGAGTCATATCAACTGTTCGCGCTGTACTGCTGGTTACTTCTTCAAGATCTAACACCACCGGATAAGTAACATCATACTTTTCAATCAGGTCAAGGACAAATTCTGCCTCTTCCACAGCCTCTTCCTGTGTCACAGCCTGAGTGTAAAAATAAACTCCTACTTGAATATCATTCTCAAGTGCCCCTTCTATATTGTCCTTAAAATATTCATCTTCCGTCAGCTTTCCTTCTGTACTTCCCCTGAATCCTGCTCTGATAAAGGCATAAGACACATCAGAGGAAGCAACCTTCTCCCAGTTAATTTCCCCCTGATGTCTGGAGACATCGATTCCCTTGAGGGAATGAACCTCCTTCGTATCATCCACATAGACAATTTCTCCATTTTCTTGAGATACAAAGTTATCATATACATAATTATGCTTTTTCAAAGTTTCTGATATGGGAAAGAATTTATATCCTCCATCAGCATAGACAATCACATTGTCTGTAAAAACAGTTCTAAACACCTGTGAGGAGCTTTCCCCATCCAGCATCATCTGCTTCATTTCGTCTAAAAGCGCCTTTTTGCCTTCCTCTTTTGCCCGGCTGGCTGTTTCCTCGGAATACGCTTCTAAATCAGACTGAGTATAAATATATTCTCCCCTCATGCTTTCATATTCTTCCAGCTGATTCATTACCGCCTGGCTCTTATCTTTTAGTCCATAGTTCTGTAAAAGAAGGACGATACATCCTGTAAGTGCCGATAATGTAATCAGGCAGAATATAATATTGGTAATCAGACTGATCTGCTGTCTCTTTCTGCTTCTTCTGGGTCTTGTACTCATTTCTCTTCTGAACCTTTCCAAATACTTGTTAAAAATATTTACAAGCTAAGTATAGTATGAAATTGGTTGTTTTTCAATTGTTTCTCCTTTCCAATTCTTTCTTGCTTCCTACAGCCTTTCCCCAAAATAGCTCTTATACCCCTCTCCGAAAATCTCCGTTGCACTGGAAATAATCATAAATGCCGTGCTGTCCTCCTGCTTTACAATTTCTTCAATCTTATAGGCACTCTGCTTTTTTACCACACAAAAAATTACCTGTTTCTGTTCCTTTTTGAATGCCCCCGTACCGTAAAGATGTGTTACCCCTATATGCATTTCATTTAAAATTCGCTGCGTAATGGCTTCTGAGGAGTTGCTGATGATATAAAACATCTTTGCCCCGTCTCTGCCATATAGGACAAAATCTAAAGTCTGCGATGTCACATACGCTGAAATTGTACTGTACAGAACCGTTTCTACATTTCCAAATACGATTCCTCCAATTCCAATAATAATAGAATCTATAATCAAAAAAATGCTGCCTGTCTTTAAATGTGGCTTTCTTTGTTTTAAACACTTCACAATAATGTCCGTTCCTCCGGTAGTTGCCCCTGCCCGTAGTGCAAAACCAACGCCAACTGCAACCAAAATACCCCCAAAAAGAGCCCCCAAAAGGGGTTGCTGCGTCAATGGCGGTACCTGATTAAAAATTTCGGTAAAAACTGAAATAATAGAGGTTGCATACAAGGTAGAAACAATAAATTTCATTCCGAACTTCCACGCGCCAAGAAGCATGATAGGAATATTGAACAATAAAAATAATACTCCCGTAGAGATTGGAACCAAGCGATTAATCACAATCGAAAGACCTGAAATCCCTCCCGGTGCAAGATTATTGGGATCTATAAACAGACTAACTCCCGCACCATATGAGATTGCCGCAAAGGTTATCATTAAATATTTTTTTACTGTCTTATTAAGCTGCATATTATTCTCCATTTTCTTAAATTGCAAAAACCGCATACGTTATAGTATGCGGTTTTTCTCTCAAAAAATATGCAGTTATCAATTATATATTTGTGCGGACAAGCTTTGGTTTATAACCATTCTGCTCAAGTGCCTGTATGATCTGATGCTTATGCTCTGTTCCAAACGCCTCCAAGGTAATCCGAAGTTCCACAGCAGCGCTTCTGTTGATGGATACAAACTGGTTGTGTTCCAGCTTAATAACATTGCCGTTCTGTCTGGCAATCACATCTGCCACATGAGAAAGTTCTCCCGGCTTATCAGGAAGCAGCACGGATACCGTAAAGATACGGTCTCTCATAATCAAGCCCTGCTGCACCACGGAAGACATGGTAATTACATCCATATTACCTCCGCTTAAGATTGCCACGATCTTCTTTCCTTTCACCTTCAGATGCTTTAAAGCTGCCACAGTAAGCAATCCTGAATTTTCTACTACCATTTTATGATTTTCTACCATATCCAGAAAAGCAACTACCAATTCCTCATCAGGAATAGTGATAATATCGTCAAGGTTCTTACAAAGGTAAGGGAAAATCTGGGTTCCCGGAGTCTTTACCGCAGTTCCGTCCGCAATCGTGCTGACATGATCCAAGGTAACAACTTTTCCCGCCTCGATAGATGCCTTTAAGCAGCTTGCGCCTTCCGGCTCTACTCCAATGACCTTAATATTGGGATTTAAAAGCTTTGCCAGTGTAGAGACACCTGTTGCAAGTCCGCCTCCCCCTACCGGTACAAGTATGTAATCAACCAGCGGCAGTTCCTTAAAAATTTCCATTGCAATCGTGCCCTGACCGGTTGCCACCGCCGGATCATCAAAGGGGTGAATAAAAGTATATCCATTTTCCTTTGCCAGCTCGTAGGCGTGCTCGCATGCCTCATCATATACATCCCCGTAAAGAACTACTTCTGCGCCATAGCTTTTGGTTCTGTTTACCTTAATTAAAGGGGTTGTGGTGGGCATTACAATGACTGCCTTAACACCATAGCATTTTGCTGCATATGCCACACCCTGAGCATGATTGCCTGCGGATGCGGTAATCAGTCCTTTCGCACGTTCCTCATCAGAGAGTGTACTTAACTTGTAATATGCTCCCCTGAGCTTATATGCTCCGGTAAACTGCATATTCTCAGGCTTTAAATAAATCTTATTTTCTGTCTGGGCACTATAAAAATCACTGTACACCAGCTTAGTTTCCTGTGTTACTTTTTTGACTGTTTCTGATGCCTCTTCAAATTTTTCCAGTGTCAACATCTTGCTTTCCATCGTTAATTAAACCATCCCTTCTACAAAGACTGCTCGTCTTTCTCAAACAAAGCATTTACAAACTCTTCTGAATCAAATTTCTGCAGATCCTCCAGCTTTTCTCCAACTCCGATATATTTTACCGGAATGCTCAGTTCAGACTGAATTGCCACTGCAATCCCTCCCTTGGCAGTTCCATCCATCTTTGTGAGAATGATTCCCGTAAGATTTGCAATCTCCCCAAACTCTCTTGCCTGACTTAGTGCATTCTGTCCGGTAGTACCATCCAAAACAATCAAATTTTCTCTGTGCACACCTGGGAATTCCCTGTCAATAATTCGGTTCATTTTTTTCAGTTCTTCCATCAGATTTTTCTTATTGTGAAGCCTTCCTGCCGTGTCACAGATCAATACATCCACATGTCTTGCCTTAGCCGCATTGACCGCATCATACACTACGCTGGAAGGATCAGCTCCCTGTGCACCGGTAATGATGTCAACCCCTGCGCGGTTCGCCCACTCGGTCAGCTGTTCACATGCCGCTGCCCTGTAGGTATCTGCTGCTGCAACCAATACCTTTCGTCCCTGTTCCTTCAAAATGCCTGCAAGCTTTCCTACCGAAGTAGTTTTTCCCACTCCGTTGACCCCAATAACCAGAATTACCGACTGCTGATGTTCAAACTCGTAAGCTGTTTCCTCTACCTTCATCTGTTCTTTGATATTTTCAATCAAAAACTCCTTACATTCTGCCGGTTCCTTGATATGGTTTTCCTTTACCTGCGCACGAAGTTTTTCAAGAATATCACCAGTCGATTTTACACCGATGTCTCCCATGATAAGGATTTCTTCCAGTTCCTCGTAAAAATCCTCATCTATGGAGGAAAATCCACCAAATACAGCATCGATTCCCTGTATAATGTTGTTCCTTGTTTTACTCAGTCCTTCTTTTAATCTGCTGAAAAACCCTGCCATCAGTCATCTAACTCCTTATCAATCAAATTTACACTTACCAGCGTGGATACCCCTTTTTCCTGCATGGTAATACCATAAAGTCTGTCTGCCTTTTCCATGGTACCTCTTCTATGGGTAATAACAATAAACTGTGTATATTTGGTAAGCTTATGTAAATATTTTGCGAAACGGGCAACATTATTTTCATCAAGCGCTGCTTCAATCTCATCCAAAAGGCAGAAAGGAGAAGGCTTCAGGTTCTGAATCGCAAACAACAGTGCAATCGCAGTCAATGCCTTTTCACCACCGGAAAGCTGCATCATATTCTGAAGTTTCTTTCCCGGCGGCTGTGCAATAATACGGATACCGGCTTCCAGAATGTCCTCATCCTCCATAAGTTCCAGTGTACCCTTGCCGCCACCAAACAATTCTTTAAATACCTTATCAAATTCCTTGCTGATTTCCGCAAATTTCTCATTAAACTGCTTACGCATTGCCGTATCCAGTTCTACGATAATGCCCTCCAGCGTCTTTTCCGCTTCTACCAGATCGTCATGCTGAGTTTTCAGGAACTGATAGCGCTCCATCAGGTTCTTGTAATCTTCAATGGCATTGACGTTTACATCCCCCAGTTTCTTAATCTGCTCTTTTAAGGAAGTAATATCCTTCTTCATTGCTGCAAGATCAGTCATCTCTTCATTTCGAAGCGATGCCGCATCGGAAAGGGTAATCTCATATTCATCCCACATGTAATTGATCTGACCTTCCAACGCTTCCTGAAATTTTTCTTTCTGGGAATTTAGTCTGTAAACTTCTTTGTCTAACCCTGTCATCTTTTCTGCAAGAGCTTCTCTGTCTGTAAAGAAGTTTTTCTGTTTCTGGGAAAGCTGTTCCTTCTTCTCAATATTTTCTTTAAGTTTTTTCTCCGTATCCCCCTGAGTGGTGTGGGAAGCCGCAATTGTCTCTTCAATAGAAACAATACTATTCTGCTTGTTTAGAGTTTCCTCACTGTTTTTCTTCAGTCCTTCTTCAATTTCCTGCAGTTCCCTTGCATATCTGTCAATTTCGCCGTCAATACGGTTCACATTCTGCTGATGGAAGTCCTGTTGCTGTAGCATTTTTTCCACCTCAACATCCCATTCAGACACATGGGCAGACTGCTCTGACTCTTCCTTGCGCTTTTCCTCCAGCTCCATCTGGAATTTTCGTATCTGCTGCTCTACCTTTTGTTCTAAAAGTTCAGAATCCTCCAGTTCCTTCTGGATTTCCTGTTTACTTAATTTGATTTCCTGAATCTGCTGCTCAATTTCTCTTTCTTCTGATTTCAGCTCCATGGAACCTTCTGAAGCTTCTTCCTTACGTTCCTGAGCCTTAATCACGTTAAGACGTGCTGTATTCTGCTCGATAAATTTCTTCTGCAGTGCCGCCTTATCCTCTTCTAAGCTTAACCGGAGTTTGTTTCTCTCCGCCTTAGTTCCTTCAATTTCATTTAACAGCTGATCAATTTCCTTTAAGAACTGTTTGACCTTGCCCTCCAGTTCCGCCATCTCTCTTCTGCGTCCAAGGAGATTGCTGTTATTCTTGAATGCACCACCACTGATAGCACCGCCGGGAACAAGAAGCTCTCCCTCCAAAGTAACCATTCGAATGCCGTAGTCAAACTTTCTTGCAATCTTAACGGCATTGTCAACATGATCCACCACAACGATACGTCCAAGCATTGCCTTGGCAACATTTCTGTACTTATCATCAATGGAAACCAGCTCATCCGCCATTCCGATAACGCCCTTTTCATCCAAAGCTTCCGGATTCTTAAACTCCTGAGGCTTGGTAATGCTGGTAAGCGGGAGGAAGGTTGCACGTCCTGCCTTATTTTGCTTTAAGAATGCAATCATTCTCTTGGCAGTTTCTTCATCATCGGTAACAATATTTTGAATATTGCCACCAAGTGCTGTTTCAATTGCGGTTTCATATTTTTTCTCTACTTTAATAATATCCGCAACGACACCGATAATTCCCTTTTCTTTGTCCTTGCATTCCATCACCCTTTTGACACTGCCGCCATATCCCTCATAGCGTTCCGTCAGGTTGGTAAGGGCCTCCAGCTTTGATTTCTCCTGATGATAGCTTACCTGCGTATCACGAAGCTTCTGATCCTTCCCTGCCAGTTCTTCCCTGATAAGAGCCAGTTTTTCTTCCTTTTGCTCCTGAGCATCGTTTAAACTGCGTATTTGTTCATTGATCTTTTCAAATTCTTCTTCCAGCTGCTTAATCGTTGCTTCCTGCTGTGCTTCGTCAGATTTAATACGAAGCAATCTTGAGGTCAGCTCCGCTTTGCGGATATTAATCTGCTCCGTCATGGTATCATAACGACCCAGCTTGGATTTAATAGTCGCTCTGCTGTTCAATGCATCTATAATGGTATTTTTGCCGGATTCAATGTCATTGTTCAGTTCTTCAATTCTGCCCTGAACTGCCAACAGTTTCTCTCTGGCTTCATTTCTTTCTTTCTCAATTTCGGCAACCTGTTCATCAATGACCTTTTTATCTGCAAGAATCCCCTCTTTATCCAAAAGTCTGGCATTCATTTCCTTGGAAACAGCCTCTTTTCGTGACATAAAATGTTCTTCATTGCTCTGAGCAGACTTTATCTGCTCCTTAAGTACATTGATTTCACCTTCCAGCTTACCGCGAAGCATACTGGTATCCGTCAGGGAAGTCCTGTCAGCTTCAATACTTTCATCCAACTGCTCAATCTGCCCCTGAATCTGTTCATATTCTTCTTTAATCTTTTCATACTGGGCTGTTGTCTGCTCCAGATCGTTATTTGCAATTTCAAACTTGTCCTGGGCATTTTTAAGTTGTTCCTGCAGTCGGTTATTCTCAAGCAGAAACATATTAACATCCAGAGTCTTTAACTCTTCTTTCTTTTTCAGATAAATCTTAGCTGTTTCAGACTGCTTTTCTAAAGGTCCGATCTGCTTTTCCAGCTCTGAAAGTATATCATTTACGCGAACCAGATTTTGTTTTTCATCCTCTAACTTTTTCTGAGCGGCAACCTTACGCTTTTTAAATTTTACAATACCCGCAGCTTCATCAAAAAGCTCTCTTCTTTCTTCCGGCTTACCACTTAAGATTTTATCAATCTGACCCTGTCCTATGATGGAATATCCCTCTTTACCGATACCGGTATCATAAAATAATTCATTGACATCCTTCAATCTGCATGGAGCTCCGTTTAAAAGGTATTCACTTTCTCCTGAACGATAAATTCGTCTGGCAACTGTTACCTCGTCAAAATCAATCGCCAGTTGATGATCCGAATTATCCAGTGTGATTGCAACATATGCATATCCCAACGGCTTACGCATTTCTGTTCCCGAGAAGATAACATCCTGCATGGACGCCCCACGAAGCTGCTTAATTCTCTGCTCCCCAAGCACCCAGCGCACTGCATCTGCTACATTACTTTTTCCACTTCCATTAGGCCCCACAATTCCGGTTATTCCATTGTGAAATTTAAAAACTATTTTATTGGCAAAAGATTTAAATCCCTGAATTTCTATACTTTTTAGATACATACAACACCTACTTTTTTTGGCTTTGTCCCAGCAGCACCTCATAAGCTGCCTGTTGCTCCGCAGACTTCTTATTGCGCCCCTGCCCTTTTCCTACTGTCTGACCATCAATTCTGGCTTCCACAATGAAAATCTTATCATGATCCGGCCCGGTTTCACTGATCAATTCATACACAAGGCTTTTTCCCATTTTCTGCACCTTTTCCTGCAAAATGGTTTTACTGTCATAAAACAACTGCTTGTCCTCCAAGTCGGAAAGAATGAACTTATTTACAAACTTCTCCGCCTCTTCAATTCCGCCGTCCAGATAAATTGCTCCAAGCACAGCCTCCATCACATCCGAGATAATGGAATCACGTTTTCTTCCCCCTGTTGCTTCTTCCCCTTTGCCCAAAAGGATATACTTCCCCAAAGACAAATCTCTGGCACAGAATGCCAGTGCAGGCTCACAGACCATGGAAGAACGCATCCTCGTCATCTGCCCCTCAGACATCTCCGAATATGTTTCAAAGAGAAACCGGCTTGACAAAAGCTCTAATACCGCATCCCCCAGGAATTCCAGTCTCTCATAATTTTTATATTTATTAATTTTTTGTTCATTAGAAAAAGAGCTATGGGTCAAAGCCTGCATAATAAGTGCCTTATCCTTGAACTCATAACCTATTTTTTCTTCCAGTTCTTTTACTTCTTCATTTTTATACATATTTTACCCTTTACCCATGCATATGACAGAAGCAATCTGCCACCACAAAAAAGCCCTTAACGGGCTTTTTAGTTGAGAACATTTTTAATCATGTTGACTGCTTCTTCTACGGTAGTAATATTTTCTGCTTCTTCCGCAGGAATTTCAATATCAAATTCCTCCTCTATCCCCATAATAATCTGAAAAACATCTAAGGAATCGGCTCCCAGATCATCTACAAAAGTTGTTTCCATCGAGATCTCTTCGGGGTCAACGTTGAGAACGTCAGCAATTACTTTTTTTAATTTTTCAAATTCCATTTTTTAAGTTTCCTTTCTAGTTTTCTTCCATAGTTATTTTTTCTTTTATTTTTTGATTAATATTCTGTTCTGTAAAAGTAATGCATTGCAGAACAGAATTCTTAATTTCAACTGATTTAGAACTTCCGTGGGTCTTAACCACAAGTCCGTTAAGCCCTAACATTGGTGCACCACCATACTGTTCAAGGTCAAAAGCTTTCAGAGTGTTCTTCAGTGCCGGTTTAACCAGCAGGGCACCTATCTTGCTGCGCAGTGTAGTCATCATTCCTTCTTTGACTTTCTTAATCAGAGTTCCGCCAACTCCCTCATACATCTTTAAAATCACATTTCCCACAAACGCTTCACAAACTATTACGTCTGCAAGACCAGACGGAATATCCCTTGCCTCAATGCTCCCGATAAAGTTAATATCAGGGCAATTTTTTAAAAGGGGAAAGGTTTCCTTTACCAGTGCATTTCCCTTTTCTTCTTCCGCACCAATATTTACAATTCCTACCTTAGGATTCTTTACCCCCATAACGCTTTCCATGTACACAGAACCCATTTTGGCAAATTGTACCAAGTGGGATGGTCTGGCATCTACATTTGCACCGCAATCAACCAAAAGTGCACACCCCTTTTCTGTCGGAATAAGAGGTGCAAGGGGCGGTCTTTCCACTCCCTTAATACGTCCAACGATTACCTGTCCACCTACCAGCGTAGCGCCTGTGCTTCCGGCAGAGACATAAGCATCACAAACGCCATCCTTAACCAGATAAAGTGCTTTCACAATAGAGGAGTCCTTTTTCCTGCGGATTGCCATAACAGGTGGTTCAGCTGTCTCAATGACCTCTGTGGCATTCACAACTTCTACCTGTTCTTTATTATATGTATATTTTGAAAGTTCGTTATTAATCTGTTCCTCCTGACCTGTCAGGAAAACCTTCACATGATCACTTTCATTGACTGCTTCAATTGCACCTTTCACAATCTCAACAGGAGCATTATCGCCACCCATGGCATCTACTGCCACGTTTACATATTCTGCCATTTTTATTCCTCCATCCAATCACTACTTTACTATACTAAACCATATTCTAAAAATCAAGACATATTTCACAGGAAATTCAGAGGAATTTCCTAATGAAATAAAAAAAGCAATCCAAACGAATGGATTGCTTTGTTACCAGTTTTAATTAGTCAACGCTTACGATTTCTTTCTTATTGTAAGAACCGCATGCCTTGCATACTCTGTGAGGCATCATCAGCGCGCCGCATTTGCTGCACTTAACTAATGTGGGAGCACTCATCTTCCAGTTTGCTCTTCTTTTATCTCTTCTGGCTTTTGAAGATTTATTCTTAGGACAAATAGACATCGTTACACCTCCTTATTCGCGTTAAAGATATCTTTAATAGCTGCCATTCTGGGATCAGGTACGAATGTATCGCATCCGCAATCTCCCTCATTCAGGTTATGTCCACACTGCTTGCAAATCCCCTTGCAATCAGGTTTGCATAATACCTTCACAGGCATATTAACTAAGATTTCACTGTTCACGAAAGCTTCTGCATCCAGTTCGTAGCCCTTCATAAATTCCTGCTCGTCCCGCTCACTCTGCTCCGTTATCACATCAGGCGAAAGCACTTCCTGCTCAAAGGATACTTCTAATGGCACACTTACCATCTGTAAGCATCTGTCGCAGGGAATTTCCAGCACCAGCTTTATCGCACCTTTAATCATTACCTTACCTGTTCCGATATTGGAAAATTCCATCTCAACAGGAGATTTCTCGCGAATTTGATATTCATTTCCCATATAGGAATAATGATTTGGTTCGTATGTCAGGCTTTCTCTTCTGTCTTTTCCCTCAGACGTAAATACATCAGTCAGATTGATCAACATAATAAGCTCCCTATGAATCACATGTGCAGGTATATCCAAAATCACACACTCAATTATTATAACGACGGTATTACTGTTTGTCAATACCCACAAAAAAATATTTTAAACCAATGCTACCGTTTCTCTTGCAATCGCCAATTCTTCATTGGTAGGGATGACAAGTACCTTGGTGCGGCTTTCAGGTGTGGAAATAATTGTTTCCTCACCGCGCTTCACATTTTCTTCTTCGTTAAGAGCTATACCAAGATATCCCAGATAAGACGCTGTCATAGTTCTGATAAACGGACTGTTCTCTCCTACCCCTGCAGTAAAGCATATTGCATCCACACCGTTCATTGCAGCAGTGTAAGCACCGATATATTTCGCCACACGATAGGCAAAGGTGTGCATGGTTCTGATTGCAAATGCTTCGCCTGCGCGGTATGCCTTTTCCAAATCCCTGAAATCAGAAGAAAAATCTCCCGACAGTCCATATACACCTGATTCTTTATTTAAGACTGTCAGCATCTGATGCACATCTTTTCCTTCTTTATTGCAGAGAAATTCAATAATTGCAGGATCAATGTCCCCGCAGCGTGTTCCCATAATCAATCCTTCCAGTGGTGTAAGTCCCATGGAAGTGTCCACACACTTACCATTCTTTACGGCAGACACACTGGCGCCATTGCCAAGATGGCATACAATGATTTTCAATTCCTCATAGGGTTTTCCAAGCAGCTCGGCCGCTCTATGTGATACATAAGAATGACTGGTTCCGTGGAAACCGTATCTTCTCACCTTATAATCCTCATAGTAGTGATATGGAAGCCCATACAGATAAGCTTCCTCCGGCATGGTCTGATGAAATGCCGTATCAAAGACAGCAACCATGGGAGTAGCCGGCATCAGTTCCTTGCATGCTCTGATTCCTATCAGGTTTGCCGGATTATGAAGAGGCGCTAAATCATTGCATTCCTCAATCGCTTTCATCACATCCTCCGTGATAATTGTGGAAGCTGCAAATTTTTCTCCACCGTGCACTATTCTGTGCCCCACTGCTCCGATTTCATCAAGATTCTTTACCACGCCGTGCTCTGAATCTGTCAAAGCCTCAAGCACAAGCTTAATTGCCTGAGTATGATCCGGCATGGGAGAAAGCTTCTCTATCTTTTCTCCGCCCGCAGGGGTATAAGTCATCTGGCTTCCATCAATCCCAATTCTTTCACACAGTCCTTTTGCTATTACCTGTTCCGTTTTGGAATTAATCAGCTGAAACTTTAAGGATGAGCTTCCGCAATTAATTACCAGAACATTCATATCTTTCATTTTTAAAACCTCCATCTGTCTTTTTATCATAAAACTGCTATGTAATATCTTGATTTGTTGAAATTCTATACCAACTGTGCCTGTACCGCTGTAAGCGCAACTACACCCACAATATCCTGCCACGAGCATCCTCTTGAAAGGTCATTGACCGGCTTGGCAATTCCCTGAAGCATAGGACCATAGGCTTCCGCTTTTCCAAGTCTCTGCACCAGCTTATATCCGATATTTCCACAGTCAAGATTGGGGAAAATCAATACATTTGCCTTTCCGGCAACTTCACTTCCCGGAGCCTTGGACTTTGCCACATGAGGAACCAGTGCCGCATCCAGCTGCAGTTCGCCGTCCAGCGTAAGACCCGGATACTGCTCATGGGCAATCTTTGTCGCCTCAACTACCTTATCCACCAGTTCATGTTTCGCACTTCCCTTGGTGGAATGGGAAAGCATTGCAATAATCGGTTTACTGCCCACAAGACTCTTGAAGCTCTTTGCTGAGGAATCTGCAATCGCTGCAAGTTCTTCTGCTGTGGGATCCTGATTAAGCCCGCAGTCTGCAAACAGAAATGTTCCATTGTCCCCAAATTCACAATCCGGCACACACATCAGGAAGAAGCCTGAAACCAGCTTTACTCCGGGGGCTGTTTTCAAAATCTGGAGTGCCGGGCGCAGCGTATCTGCAGTAGCATGACAGGCACCTGCCACCATCCCGTCTGCATCATTTGCCTTTACCATAATAACACCAAATGTAAGATAATCATTTAAAAGAATTTCTCTTGCCTTTTCAGGTGTCATTCCCTTATTCTTTCTTGTCTCATATAATAAATTCACATAATCATCCAGTTTTTCACATGTTTCAGGATTCACTATTGTCACGCCGTCCAGTTCTATCTCCAGCCAGGTGGCTCCGTCCATGATTTTTTCTTCATTTCCAATCATAATAATATTTGCAATGCCCTCTTTTAAAATATGAGCCGCTGCAATCAATGTCCTTTTGTCTGTAGTCTCCGGCAGCACAATGGTCTTTCGATCCATTCTTGCCTTATCCTTAATCACGTCAATATATGACATACCCCATTCTCCTTTCGTACCCCGCATAATTCTATATGATATGTGCAAGCTATACATAAAAATTATATTGCAATCCACATTTAACAGCAAGTAAAAGCACTCAAAAAATTGTGTAAAATCAAATACATAATTTACTTGTTATCCTGTTATGTGGTAAATTATAAAAAACTATATTGAAGAAATCATTGATTTTGAAGGTATGAATTCATGAAAACTGCTGCAATCATTGCTGAATATAACCCATTTCATAACGGACACCGCTACCAGATAGAACAAACCCGCATCCAAACAGGCGCTGACTATGTTCTTGTTCTCATGAGCGGTGACTTTGTGCAGCGCGGCGCTCCTGCGCTGTGCAATAAATACCTCCGCACCCACATGGCACTCCTTGGTGGGGCTGATGCAGTCATTGAGCTGCCAACACTTTATGCGCTTTCCAGCGCTGAATTTTTTGCCGGTGGGGCTGTAACTTTACTCAATCAGTTAAATTCCATTGACTTTCTGTCATTCGGAAGTGAAGCAGGCGATATTTCTCTTATTGTTGACGGTGCCAAAAAACTGTTTTCAGACTATTTTTCTTTTGAAGCAAAGATAAAAGAATATCTGCAGCAAGGGTATTCTTACCCTGCTTCCAGACAAAAAGCTCTCGACAGCGAATTCGAACCATTGCTCTCATCCCCAAACAATATTTTGGGCTTGGAATATTGTAAAGCGCTTCTTGCTACCCACAGCAATATCACACCCTTTACCATAAAACGTACTGATTCCGGTTATCATGAGGTTTGCTTATACAATGCTTCATCAGAATATGCATCTGCTTCTGCCATAAGAAACAGTTTGTTTAAAACTCAAAAGCCGCTTGAAGAAATTACCGACTATATTCCATCCGACATTTATCACTTATTCGAGGAAGAAAATGTTCCCGGCAATTTGATATCTGAAGATGATTTTTCTCACCTTCTTCACTATAAACTACTCTCCGAACAGGAACATGGTTTTTCTTCTTATCTGGACTGTACACCGGATTTGTCTGATAAAATCTGCAAAAATATTCCCTTTTTTACGGATTTTACCGGTTTCTGCAACCTTCTGAAATCAAAAGATCTGACTTACACACGAATCAGCCGCGTTTTGATGCATATATTATTAAACATCAAAACTCCCAAATACTTTCAATCTCCTCTGAAAGAACGGGAATTGTATTTACCTTATGCAAGGCTTCTTGGTTTCCGTAAGGAAGCCTCCCCTTTACTTGCCAAAATCAAAAAGCACAGCAACATTCCTCTGCTCTCCAAGCCTGCAAATGCTTCGTCTCTCCTTGACAAGGAGGCATTTGAACTTCTTAAACAGGATATTTACTGTGCCTTTGTATATGAATCTGTTCTGCTTCATAAGAAGAAACAGGCTCCACTCAATGACTGGAAACAATCTCCCATCATTTTACCCTGACATGAAATTGCCGTCTATCCGACAACCTGGTCGCGCCCATTGCTTTTTCCATAATAAAGGTTCATATCCGCAGCCTTAATGATATCTTCCAGTCTGTTTTCGCTGCCCTCCACAATACCAAAGGTCATCGTCACATGAAACGGGGGTAAATCGTTATAAGCCACGTCATTATTACGGATATCATCCAGGAGTTCCTTCATAAACTTCCGTGCGTCCTCTAATTTTTTCCCCTGATAAACAATCAGGAATTCTTCGCCTCCCCATCTTGCCACAAATCCTTTTCCCAACATGTGTGCTTTCATTCGGGCTGCCATTTCTGCAAGAACCACATCCCCGCATTCATGTCCATATATATCATTAACATTCTTAAAATGATCAATATCTCCAAGCGCCAAACAAAAAGGAACGCCTTTTAAATATAAATCATTCTGTACCTCCCGAAGCATTTTTTCTCCGCTGCGGCGGTTATGTATCTTCGTCAGAATATCCTGTTCCACTAATTCCTGAAGCGCTCTTTCCATCCTCACGGCGTATTTGCCCATCTCACCCAGTTCATCGTTTCTTTTGAGCACAGACATTTCAAGTTCCGCATGGAAATTTCCGCCCGCAACCTTTTCAAGAAACATTTCAATTTTACGGATTGCATTTACCAGATGTCTGGAATACCATGTTGTAAGTATTGTTCCAAACATCATGGCAATCGCCGCAATGATAATAATCGGAGTAATCGCCTTTCTGATAAGCCCCTCTACCGTTGCAGAAGGTTTTCCGACAAAGATCATACCAATACATGTGCCATCTGAATTAACCAAGGGTGCATAATAGGCAAAAAACTTTTTTCCCTCAATATCAACACTGGAATAAAAAGCCTTCTCCCCTTTTTTCAGAACATCCGCAGTTACAACCGCACTTGCTTTTGTCCCAATGACCCGCTCTCCCTGATTATCCCTGATGGTCGTCAAAACTCTTGTATCCTGATAGAAAACGGAAATATCTGACCCCGTCTTTTCTTTGATATTATCAATAATTGAGAAGTCACCGTTAAGGAGCGATTCCCCTTTTAGCATATAAAGACCGTCCTCCCGCATCTCAACATGATAATCGCCTTCATAGGTGGTATCATAAATGGTAAGAATTGCATTGCATAAGTCCTCAAGTCCTTTTTCCACTTCCTGATGCATGGACGTTCTAAAGCTTTTTACACTAAATATCGTAATAATCACAGACAAAAGGATAATAGGAATAACTGTTATTGCAAATAATGACAAGTAAAGGCTATGAATATCTATTTTTTTCTTCATTGGCTTCTCCAATTCCATCCATTACAACTAACGATTCTCATTTACATAAATCTGTGCTCTGCTCTGAATAATGTTTGCCACATCTTTGGCATTTTTCTGTCCTGCAAAATAGGGAGCCGTTTCCTCCTGAATAATATTCAGCAGTTCTTCATCATTTTTAGACACCTGTGTAAAGCTGTAAAGCTGTTTTTTCAGTTCTTCCACTTCCTCCTCAGTCATAGGCGGAATGGTAATCTCAACACCACTCATATAATAGGTGTCATCAAACTCCACCTTCTGATTGTTTTCATCCAGATAATAAGGCTTCTGTGTCGCCTCCTGTGCAAGCTCCTCCAGACGCTTGATACTGATAGGAAAACTATAAGTCACATTTTCAGTCTGATATTCATCTGTCAGGAATGTGCGTAGGAATTCCCACGCCCCCTCCTTGCAGCCTGATTTTGCAGACATTGCAAACTGTAAATCCGGCACGATAACCGAGCCGTCCTCATTCGCGGAGGGAAAACCTATCAAGGTAATTTTTTCTCCAAAGGTTCCCTTTTCTATATTGTTATAATCTCTGAAAGAACCAAGCGATGCCATGTACGTAAGCACCTTGTCTTCACGCCACATAGAATCATAATTCATCCAATATTCATCTGTAAATGTAGAAGCATCTACCTCTTCAGGAAACATCTTTAAAAAATCCATCATCTTCTCAAAACTATCGGAATTGAAATTACAGGTTCCCTTCTCCCAGTCAATAAATTGATTTCCTGCCATAGACATGCAGTTTCTCATCATTTCTTCCCGGTTTACATTTGCAATAAATTGTATTCCATCCGGCTTCGATCCCATAACATCCATCGCTTCCTGAATAGTCCATCCACGCTCGCTTCCCACATCAGCCGTTTTGGCCGCCAGTGACTGAATGGTATAAGATGGAACCAATGTATACAGCTTATCATCTACAGAAAATGCTTCAATGATATTCGGCATAAACTGATCCAGCTTGAATTCTTCATCCTTCTCAATATAAGGCTTCAAATCTTCAAACAAACCTTTATTGACATAGCTGTCTATCGGCAGAGAACCATCCACCAAAAGCAGATCGGGAACCTTACCGGACACTATATCTGTGTTAAGACGATTGTATGCCGCCTTATAATCGCTTTCTGAACCATACAGAGAATTATAATCTACAATGGAGATACGATAGTCTTCATTTGCCTTATTAAACTCAATGACCTGCTGGCGCACACGCCAGTCTGTATATACCATTGCCAGTGTAATCTGCTTCTTATCTTTAATTTCTTCAGGTTCTACCTTGGTAAACTTAGCAGGTACATTTAAACCGGTATTTTCATCCGCATGCAGCGCCCAAAATTCTTTGTCATTAATTTCAATCAGGCTGAACAAACTGTAAGATTCAAAGTCTGAATCCACAAAACTCATAAGCAGTGTTTTGTCCTCATCGCCGAAGTTATAGCCGTAAACCCCCTGCATGTTTACCAGATATAAATCATACCTTATTCCCGGATAGAATGAATACTCATAAGTCAGTCCCGGTATCTCATAAATTTCCTCTACCGAACCCTTTTCAATATCCACACGTCCAACCTTCATGTTATCATCCTTATGGATTATTGATACAACAGTTCCATTTTCCAATAAGGTAAAACTCATATACTCCAAACTATTTTTGCTGTCTTCTGATTGAATCATTTTCAGAAAGTTTCCGTCAAAATCAAATTTGGCAATACGATCCATAATGCAAGCATAAATCCCCTGCTCCGGAATGATAAGAAGATCAGAAACATAGCAGTACCCATTTTCTTCGTACACCTTCTGAATCTCAGGAATATCATTCAGATTGACAGAAAAAACAGTTTCTCCCTTAAGATTCATTTTTATCAGAAAATATTCATCATAGCTTATGGCTTCTTCTGTATCGCCATATTCTTCTGTCCCTTCAGCTTCTGAACGATAGCGGTTTACGATGCAGTACACATCTCCACTATTATCCATTTCAATAACATTAACGCTGACGTCTTCTTCCAGTGGAATTTCGTAGGTACTGCCAAGAGTTCCGTCTTCCTTCAGTTCAAAAAAGCTTAAGACCGATTGCTGACTGTCCTCCATCCATGTATACCCATAAGCATACATCTTATTTCCCGCCCTGACGATCTCAGAGATATTCATTCCTTCCGGAAGGACTTTTAAATTTTCCATTCGATATACATAATCTTTAGAAGCAATGGTACCTCCATCAGTGTTTTCTGTCTTTTTTCCACAGCCAAAAATACCTGCTGCAAGTATGACAATAATAAATGATAAAATAATTTTTGCTTTCTTCATAGTTCCTCCTGATCACACTGACTTTTATTCTTTTTTCTCCATTTTCTTGCAATAAATATAATCATAATTACGGTAGGAATCAGCAAAAGCAATCCCCGCAATAACAGTACTAACGCAAACACGTCCTCCCATCCCCTTGCAATGTTTTCCCAATAAGGAAATCTTACTGAAGTATTCTGCATGGATCTGGTTCCAAAATCAAGCATAACAGGAATCAGGGATTCCGGCAAGTAACGGGAGGAATTTTCTACCACGATCATATTTTTTTCGTCTACTCCCATTTTTTCCTTTACAAAATTGTAGACAAAGCGTTTTACCGGATCAGGCGCCACCACCTCATAGGAACTGATACCATCTGTTTTTCCATAACCGGAAAGCGTTTCATGGGACACATAAACAATCGTCTTATCAAGTCCTGCACTTCTGGCAAGTCTTCCTTCCGGCCTTCTTACCACCCCTGCTACATAATGTGGAACCCCTCCAATCATCACGGTCATTCCATCAATATCATTGGAGCCAAACAACTGCCATGCTGCATCCTCATCCAGAATAATGCTATCCTTCATCAACTCATTTCCCGAAAAATATCTCCCCGAGATAAGCTGTAATGGATGAAACTGAAAAAAATCCCCTCCAATTCCTACCGCACTTGCTTCCTCAAGCTTTCCCTTATCGCTGGTAACTGTAATGTTCCCCAAAGAACTATATGCATCGATGAACAGTCTTTTGTCATTTTCTTTATCGCTCTCCTCCTGTGGAAGAACTTCTGTCAGGCTCTGTTCCAGCTTTTTTTCAAAACTTTTAATCATAAATTCATCTATTTCAACATTTTCGGCAAAGAAACAGCTTACCTGAGCACTATCCCCTTCTGCATCCCATCGGAGAGCCATCTGTTGATCGCTCAATTTGTCTATCTGAAGCTTTGACCAAATTGTCAGTATGCCAAAAAGGATAAGAGAAAAAATTACAGTCAGTTCTTTTATTCTATTCACTACTCTCCTGCTCCATTCCATCCCTTTTCTTATTATCCGGCTGTCCTATACTTCGCTCAGCCTTACCTGCTTACCTGCTTCCACCGGTTTTGTAGAAGTTGTAATCACATATTCATATCCATAAAGGGGTGCTGAAATCGCCGTATTATTGTCATCAGAAGCAAGCACCTCAACATCCACACGGGTTGCTTTGTAACGATTCCCCAAAGGACTGCTCTTAGATTCAACAATCAGAATAAACTTACCGTTATTATCTTCCCGCACGGCGCTGTTTGGCACTATCAGCTCATATTCTGCGCTTTTTTGCCCCACGGAAATATTCAGTGCCTGTCCTTCCTGAATGCTGCTTCCTGATACCTCAAACACTAACAGCTTCTTTTGTCCCGGGTTATCCGGATCCGGTTTCATATTTTTTAGTATCACCTTCACATCTTCATAATACCATGCATTCTGAAGTTCTGCCGTATCTCCCACCTGTACCTTCTTTGCCTGTTCATTGGTTACTGAAATGGACAATGTAAACCCTTTCCCTTCCACTTGAATTACCGCCGCAGCTTCCTCAGGTTTTGTAGTCTCTCCTGCCACATAGGCAAGACTGGTCACAGTTCCGGCAACAGGAGCTGTAATTGCCGCCCCCATAGACTTTTCTTTTAACTTTGCAATTTCTTCTTTTTTCTCAGCAATATCCTGATTGGTCTTGGCAAGATCAAGCTCCGCATTAATATCTGCCGCCAGCTTGGTCTGCTCTGCCTTGACCAGTTCATAGACTGCCTGTGCATTCTTCAAGGCAGCATTGGCATTGGCAAGTTGGTTTTGGTATGCAGCAGCTGTCTGCTTATTGGTGTTGGTAATTTCTGCAATATTCTGATTTGCCTGATTTAATTTGTTCTGTGCATCCTGAACGCTCTGGCTGGAAGAAACGGTAATTGCCCTAACCTCTGCAAGCTTGCTCTGAAGAACTGTCAGTTCGTTTTCCTTCTGTGCCAGTTTTTCCTCATTACTTGTAATCTGGGACACATTGCTTAAAGAATCGCTGTAATCACTGTAATCTGTATAAGCCGCCAGGAAATTCTGAAGCGCAATCTGCCTGTTGTTAGTCTGCACCTCATTATCCCCCAATTTATTCCAATCCACATTTTTACTCCATGCATATGCATCCACCGCAGTGGCGAAGGATGTCCCCATTTCGTGGTTTAAAGCTGCCAGCTTTTCATTCAATGTCACCAGGGCTGCCGCTTTCTTTCCCTGTAAATCGGTGGTCGTACCTGAAGCAGTCCCTGTCCCGATTTCAATTGACCCATTTTCAATCAGTATCTGCAAGTCTGAGATTTGCTTCTTTACCTCGGTAATCTGTGAATTCAGTGCTCCAACCTTTTCGTTTTTCTGCCTTTCAAACTCCTTTTCTGCCTTTGCAAGATCTGTAGTCGCCTGATCTTTATTTTTTTCTTCCGAAATGGTACTTACCCCTGTCTCATTCGTATGGATGGTACTTTGCAGGGTAATCGCGTCCACTGCCTTCTGGCATTCCTGAACCCTGTTTTCCGCAGCTTTAAGCCGATTCTGCATGTCTGTTACCATTGCCTGATAAGAAGCAAAGGAATCCGTATTTCCGCTCGCTACCTTATTGATAATCTCCGGTGAAACAGTTCCTCCAAACAGCCCCTTCATATAGGCAAGTTCCAAATCCTCCAGTTCATCCTCCGCCTTTTTCAGCTCATCACTTTCCGCATCCTCAAGGTAATAAAGCACCTGGTCTTTCTCTACCTGATCTCCCTGCTTCACAGCAACGCTTGCAATCACTCTGGATTCCTTTGCAATGACTTTATAGGGATCGGTTGCCTCCACATTGCCCGTTCCCCTTACCTTCGCTGTGATAGTTCCTCTCTGCACATATGAAGTTGCAACCTCAGGCAGCGAATAATTCATTATCGTATTAGAGAAGAAAGTAAGCAGCAGCATAACAGTCAAAAAAATGATAGCTGCATTTTTGACCCACTCTCTTCGCTTTGTTCCTTCAATTTCATTCATGATCTTACCCTCATCTCTCCTGTCTTTTAAATCTATCCCTTAATACCACCCTGATAAGTAATCCCCTCTACCAGATAATCCTCTCCGTAAAGAAATACCAAAATCGGTGGAACCATGTAAATGGTTGCAACTGCAAAAGCAAGACCAATTTCTCCTGCATTGATTTTAGAAAGAAATACCGACAAAGGATGCTTTTCCGGATCTGCCAACAAAATCAGAGGCTGTTCCACCATGTTCCAGTAATCTATAAAAATTAAAATTGCAATTGAACACATTGCCCCCTTACAAAGCGGCAGACAGATTTTTCTGAAAATCTGCCATTCTCCTGCCCCGTCAATCTGGGCAGCTTCCATGAGAGAAGCCGGAATTTTTCTCATATATTTGGTCAGCATATAGACCGCAAAGGGAGAAAAAATACCGGGGAGCCAGATTGCCCAGTTGGTATCCAGTATATGAAGCCACTGTGCCACCAGATAATTGGGAACCAAAGTAACCTGATAAGGCATCAGCATCAATATAATATATACAAAAAAAATCATTTCCTTTATTCTTCCCCTGTATCTGGTAAATCCATAAGCCGCTCCCGCTGCCACTAACAGCTGAAATGCTACAATGGGCACAACCAGAATAACGGAATTCCAAAATTTCAACAGATATTCCGGGCTTTTAAATAAAACGGTAATATACTGGTCGAAAGATACCATATCCGGAATAAATTTTAAATTTACCTTTTCAGAGATAAAAACCTTGCCTCCGGTATCTGTAGTTGCAAACACCTTTCCATAATTTGCTGATATTTCTGATGCGGACATAAAGGAATTTGTAATGGTAAGTACAATCGGCATCAGAAATAATATCGCAAAACAGCCCGCAACTGTAGTCAGGAGATATATCCTGATCAGTTCCTTGGCATGCTTTATTTTTTTTCTTTTTTCAGTTCTTCTCTTCCAGTGTTCCTGCACCTTATCACCGGAACCTGAGTTTCTGTCAGTTTGTATTTTCATCCTTCCACGTCCTTTCCGAAATAGTTCTCGGTCAAGAACAAGATTCCTATGATAATTACCATGACAGCCGCCATCATAATTGCCGCTGCCGACATCTTCTGATAATCCAGCCTTCCAAAAGTATTATTCATAAAATGCTGCAGCATGTACATGGTGTCATATGGGTAATCTCCCTTTAAAAGATAGATTTCCCGAAATACCTTAAAAGAATTAATCAGTGACATAATCGTAACAAATAAAATAGTGGAGGACATATATCTCAGTTTTATATGCCAGAAAATCTGAAAAGGAGTTGCACTTTCCAGAACTGCAACCTCCAGAATATCCCTCGGCATACTGCTTAATGCCGCCATAAATAAAATCATATTGTATCCTAAATTTTTCCATAAGAAAAGCACTACAAGAACCACCTGTGCATAGGAGGAATTCAACCAGTCAATCTTATCCATATGAAAAACAGAAAGCAATTCATTCATCGTTCCGTTATAATGGAACAGTACCTGCCAGATCAGCACCACCGAGGCAATCGGCACCATCATGGGACTAAGAAAGAAGGTTCTGAACTGGCTCTTAAACCGGATTTTGCTTTCCAGTATCATGGCAAGCATCAGGGATAGAACCACTGCCAACGGGACTGCCGTCACTGAAAAAATCAGTGTATTTTTAGCTGCCTGCCGAAAAGCTGCATTTTTAAAAACCATTATGAAATTATCCAGAAATACAAATTGATGATTGATTGGGTTATCTACCAATGAATAGTAAATTACAATCAAAAATGGTAACACGAAAAACAGCAGCACACCGATCAGGCTGGGAAGCAAATATATGGTAGATGCCAGTTTTCCCTTTTGATTTCTTCGGTTACTGCCTGTTTTTCTGCCTTCTTTGGCATATCTTATTTTGTTTTGCTTATTGATTTTCATTGACATAAATCTGCGCCCTGTTTATGCATTAATTTAAAGAACAAGGATGAAAGCAACTTTTCTCATTGTTATTTCTGAATCTTCCGAATCAATATCCCGTTTTTCAGCAATGTACTGTCAATATAATGTCTCTTATATAGCACTTCGCCTTCTCTTGGAATTTCAATATCTTCCTCTTCGCAGTTGATGATAATCTCAATATAGTTGTCAAGCCACCCCATCTTATTGAACTCAATCACTCTTCTGCGGTTTATTTTGTTGGGAAAATGAAAATTCCTGTCACGAAGCAATGGTTCTTCTTTGCGGAGCTTAATGAGGCTTCTTACCATCTCAATTCGTTCATCATATTCTCCTGCCTCGATTTTGCCCCATGGCATACACCTTCTGCAATCCGGGTCATGTCCACCTTCCATGGCAATTTCCGTGCCATAATAAATGCAGGGGCTTCCCGGCATAGTAAACATAACTGCAAGCTGCTGAAAAAATTCATCCATATTTTTTACATCGGAACGGAGACGCTTGGTATCGTGCGAATCCAACAGATTAAACAACACATCATTAGTCTGCTGCATGTAACCTGTATAACATCTGTTGATGGTAAACTCAAAGTCATCATTGCTGAGACTCTTGTCAATCCAGAAGTCCTTAATGCTCTCCCCCAAAGGGTAGTTCATAACCGCATCAAATTCATCCCCTCTAAGCCATGGCATCGCATCATGCCATATCTCTCCTAATATATAAATATCCGGTTTGATTGCTTTCATACGACTTCTTAATTCCTTGCAGAATACATGGGATATTTCATTGGCAACATCCAGACGGATGCCATCTACATCATATTTTCTGACCCATTCCTCGCAGACACCCAGAAGATATTCCCGTACCTTTGGGTTATTTGTATTCAACTTAGGCATGTAATCATAAAAAGCAAAGGTGTAATATTGTCTGTGACGTGCCGCTCCGTTTTCAAAATCAAAAGGCCACTGCTGGATCATAAACCAGTCATAGTATTCCGAAGCCGGTCCCTTTTCAATGACATCCTTCCATGGAGCAAAATCTGCACCGCAATGGTTAAACACTCCATCCAGCATAATTCTGATTCCACGCTTATGCGCTTCCTGAACCAAAGTACGCATGGTCTCCTCTGTTCCAAAATGAGGATCTATCTTCATATAATCGGAGGTGTCATATTTGTGAGCGGAAGGTGCCTCATTGATGGGGGTCAGATAAAGCCCGGTAATTCCCAAATCTGTCAGATAGTCTAACTTGTTAATAATCCCCTGCAAATCACCACCAAAAAATTCCTGATTGGTTACACTCCCCTCTTCTCTCCATGGCAGTGTTCCCTGTGGGTCATTTGAGGGATCCCCATTACAAAACCGTTCCGGAAAAATCTGATACCAGACGGTCTCATTCACCCATGCAGGGGTTACATTGATATCTGCCGGATTCATCCATGGGAATACAAAGCACTGACGGCTTCTTCCCTCTAAATTCATCTGTGCCTCACTGATAAGACCGTCCTCAAAGTAATACCACTTTTCATTCTCTGTAATCAGTTCAAAGAAATATTTCAGACGCTTAAAAGGGGGTTCCATGGTAGTGGTCCACCAGAGCTGCCCCTTTAAACGTTTCTTAAATGGAATATTGACCGCATCTCCTGTCCAGGTTTCTCCTCCACCCAAAATTCCTGCTTTAAAAGGATCTCCCTGGATAATGTTGACATACTTCACATCATATCCTGTTCTAATATTAATAATCAGTTTGCCATCATCCAAGGGATAGCAGTAATTATCATTAGCTCTGTGGTATACCGCATTAAAATCCATATTTGTCCTCCATACATTGACTAATTCTTAAAGCTGTGAATGGGTGCCGGAATTCTTCCTCCGCGATTTACAAATGCATCGCAGGAGAACTGATTGACAGGCATAATCGGTGCATAGCCAAGCAGACCGCCAAACTCAACGGTCTCTCCCACACCTTTTCCGATTACCGGAATAATACGAACCGCCGTGGTTTTCTGATTAACCATTCCGATTGCCATTTCATCTGCAATGATACCGGAGATTGTCGTATCCTTGGTATCCCCCGGAATTGCAATCATATCCAATCCTACAGAACATACACAGGTCATTGCTTCCAGCTTTTCCAGTGTCAGTGCACCTGCCTCCACAGCATCAATCATTCCCTGATCCTCACTAACCGGAATGAATGCACCGCTTAAGCCACCCACATAAGAAGAGGCCATTACACCGCCCTTCTTAACCTGATCATTTAGTAATGCCAATGCTGCCGTTGTTCCCGGTGCCCCTGCATATTCAAGTCCGATTTCACATAAGATATCTGCTACACTGTCACCAATTGCCGGGGTTGGTGCCAGTGACAAATCAACAATTCCAAAAGGAACACCCAGCCTTGCAGAAGCCTCCTGTGCTACCAGCTGTCCCACTCGGGTAACCTTAAAGGCAGTCTTCTTGATGGTTTCACAAAGCACCTCAAAGTTTTCTCCACGAACCTTGCTAAGAGCCGTCTTAACAACACCCGGACCGCTGACACCTACGTTAATAATTTTATCTGCTTCCGTAACCCCATGAAAAGCCCCTGCCATAAACGGATTGTCATCCGGTGCATTACAGAACACCACCAGCTTGGCGCATCCAAGGGAATCCTGTTCCTTGGTATATTCTGCTGTCTGTTTAATCATCTCTCCCATCAGCTTAACTGCATCCATATTGATTCCTGTCTTCGTGGAACCCAGATTCACAGAACTGCACACACGCTCTGTTGTAGACAATGCAAGCGGAATAGAACGAATCAGCAGTTCATCCGCCGGTGTCATCCCCTTAGATACCAATGCAGAATATCCTCCGATAAAGTTCACTCCAACCTCATGTGCTACCTTATCAAGAGTTCTCGCAATGGAGGCGAAATCCTCCACTGTTTTGCATGCTGCACCACCCACAATTGCAATAGGAGTCACTGAAATTCTCTTATTTACAATGGGAATTCCGAATTCTCTGGAAATTTCTTCACCTGTGCTTACCAAATCCTTGGAAGCATTATATATTTTATTGTAGATTTTTTCATTTAATCTTCCTAAATCAGAATCAATGCAGTCTAACAGGCTGATACCAAGAGTTATGGTACGAACGTCCAGATTTTCCTTGGTAATCATTTCGTTTGTTTCAACAACTTCAAATAAATTAATCATAATTTTCTCTCCGGGTATTATTTTAAATAAAACTAAATACGATGCATCTTATCAAAAATTTCTTCCTTCTGACATTTGATGTCCACGCCAATTTCTTCTCCCAATGCGTGAAGTTCATCTGCCATCTGTCCAAAATGCTTTTCCATGCTGTTGGTATCCACAATCATCATCATATTAAAGTACCCCTGAACGATGGTCTGTGAAATATCCAGAATATTAATTTTGTTTTCTGCAAGATAGGTGCAGACCTTTGCAATGATTCCAACAGTGTCCTTCCCTACTACTGTAATAATTGTTTTATTCATTTTTTCCTCCATTCCAAAGTGTCCCTTTTAGGAACGCTTTCCAGTATTCTTTAAATTTTGTTATGCAATGTGTATAATTGGTGAAGGCTCACTTCTTGATGCAACATACATAGGAAAATCTGATGTTTTAATCTGAGATCCTCTGTACGTCTCTTCTTCCCTGTTCGCCTGCGCCATTGTAACCTCTACTCTGACTGCCTCATAAGCAAGCTCGGGTAAATTATTTTCTTTGCTGAGATGCCCAAGCATGACCGCCTGAAGCTTGTCATGTAAAAGATCACATAAAAGCTGCCCTGCCCTTTCATTAGAAAGATGCCCCCGGTCTCCCAGAATACGCTGCTTCAGGTAATAGGGATAAGGTCCAACCTGAAGCATATTGACATCGTGGTTTGCTTCCAACAAAAGTGCATCCATTCCCTTTAAACACTCTACAGTATAATCATTATAGGTTCCCAGGTCAGTAATAATCCCCACCTTTTTCCTGCCATGTGAAATTCTGTATGCCACCGGCTCTGCCGCATCATGGGAAATCCTCATTGGATTGCAGACAATATCTTTAATTATGATTTTTTCATCTGCACAAATCGGTTGAAATAATTCCTCCGGTATTTCACCCACAGATGAGGTATTTTTGATTGCTTTTATTGTACCTTTCGTGGCATAAATCGGTATCCCGTATTTTCTTCCAAGCACTCCCAGTCCAGCAATATGATCCGCATGCTCATGAGTAATAAAAATTCCGTCAATATCCCGCATAGACAAATCCAGCTCTTTTAAGCCCGATTCTGTTCTTTTTCCGCTGATTCCCACATCCACCAGAAGATGTGTCGTATCTGAGCCAACATAAATGCAATTTCCGCTGCTTCCGCTGGCAATACTGCAAATTCTCATTTTACAATCCGTGCCCTTCCTGTTTTCATCATATATTTTCTAACCCCAGCACCTTATTCCTGCCAGTAGATTTCTATCACATCCCCGGAATGAATGGGTTCCATATACTGTGCGGCCCTGCCATTTAAAGTAGTCACAATTCCCTTCCCACGTGGTCTTGAAAGGTCAAAATCAATTGCCTCAAATACATCTACATATACATAGGCAGATTTTCCGCTTAATGTTACGGGAATTCTGTTGACAATGACCTGTATTGACAGGCTTTCCAACGGCTTTTCCGGCTCTCTTTCTGCCTCTTTTACTACCTCTTTTTCTGTCTCTTCTTTCTCCGGTTTCTTTTCTGTATCCGGTTCAGGAACCGACAAAGCCTCTGCTGTCCACAGAACGGAAAAATTTTCATAGACAGGTGTCTGTCTGTCAGCGAGCTTATTATTTACATAAAGATTCATGTGCGGATCAAGCACCACATCCATAAACTCTGCAATCTGTTCTACGGTATAGTAATTGAGAATCTCTATCTGATCCCCTTCCTGAATTTCATAATACCTTGACTGAAGTATGCCGTTGACACTTGCAAACCTCGGCACCTCCACCTTCTTGTCATTTACAAAAACAGTCAGGCTTTCAGAAATTTCAGGCAGTGAACCCAGTTCTAAATGCGCCGGTTCACCCGCCGTTGATTCCTCTACACAAATAATGTCATTTGCATGGATAGGAGTATAAATTCCGGCTAGCTTGCCGTTGACTGTGATTTCAGCGGCTTCTCCCATCTCTCCTCTTGCCATACGCTGTTTTCCACCTACTGTAAAGTTTAATTCTTTTCCTCTCTTAGGGAAAAGGCAGTCACTTGGAAATTGTGCCTGCGTAGCTGCATCGGCAACGCTCAGCCTGCTATTATCATAAATCTTAATTCGGCTGCCGTTAAAACTTACAAAAATAAAATTATTACTCTGCTCATAGAAATTCAGGCAAATACCAATAGGTGTTACCAAAAGGCTGTCCTTTTTCACATCCTCTTCAAACACAATCTGCTGCATGACCTCTTCTCCACGCAGAGCAACACGCTCTCTGGCAATTCCAAGCTTATCCGCAATGGCCTCTGTGTAGCCCGGCATCTTTCCGCCGCCACCGACCACAAACACTGCGCTGACCGATTTATCTCCATTTAATTCCTTGATTTTCTCCGCCGCCTGTGTCGCCATATCCTCAATCAGATGTGCAGTTACCTGCTTGACCTCATCACTGCTGATGGACTGGGGAAGAAGCATAATGTCTGTGTAAGAAATAGTGTCCATGGTACCTGCATCCCGCTTGATCTGTTCTGCAGTTGCAAAGTCAACCAGACAATGTCTGGCAATTTCCTCTGTAAGCGCATCTCCGGCAATAGGAATCATGCCATACGCCAAAATGCATCCGTCATTTGTAATGGATATATCGGAGGTTCCGGCGCCCACATCAAGCAGTGCAATATTCAGCATACGGAAACGTTCCGGGATTGCCAGCTGAATTGCCGCAATAGGCTCCAAAGTAAGGCTTGCCACAGACAGTCCAGCCAGCTCTACCGCTTTATACAGACCATCTACCACGTCATCCGGCAGGAATGTCGCAATTAAATCTACCCCTATCGTTCTGGCTTTATGTCCCTCCAGATTTCCCATAGGATACCCATTCAGGTAATACCGTACTACCGAGTGTCCCACACAGTAAAATCTGGTTCCGTCATCTTCTTTTTCCGCAAGGAATTCCTGATATGCCTTTTCTACCCCCGCTGAAACCAGCCCGTAAATGTCCTCCTGACTTACTTCTCCATCTCCGGTAAACGGATATTCTACATTGGTCGTGACGGTGCGCAGCACACGACCTGCCGCCGCAATACAGACTTCCGTAAGCTTTCGTCCGATTGCATCCTCAAGCTGTGCCTTGACCTGTGCAATGGTCTCACCAACCTTTTGAATATCATGAATCTGTCCATCCAGCATTGCTCTGGTTTCATGCTCTTTTGTCCTCTGTGCAAGTACAATAAACTGGCTGCCGCTTCGATAGCCCACAGTTCCAACAATGCTTCTGGTTCCTATATCCAGTCCGAAAACTAATTGTCCGGTATATCGCTTTCCTTCCATTACAGGTCTTCCCCCAATTTAATATCTATTTGTCTGTATGCCTCTTCAATCCCACCACTGTTGTCAATCACAAAGCTGCAATTTTTTCGGAAATTCTCTTCCGAAAGCTGTGTTTTCATAATCGCATCAGTCTTTTCATCGGAGTAATTTCTTGATTTCTTTAGCCGCATGCGCCTCACATCATCTCTGGCATAAATATACCACATTTCATCTACAATGTTCAAATAACCATCTTCGATGAGAAGTGCCGCCTCCAAAAAGAGAAAGTCCAATTCTCCTCTTCTTTTTTCTAATGTAATCTCATCAAGAATCATTTTTTTTACTGCCGGATGAATAATCTGATTCACTTTTTTTAGCAGTTCTTCCGACGCAAAGATTTTTTCTGCCATCTTGCCTTTATGTATGGTGCCGTCCTCATTTAATATATCTGAGGACAAAAGCTTTATCAGTTCCTCGTAGCAGGGCTGTCCGGGTTCCTTTGCCTGATGTGCAACCTCATCTGCAAGTATCACTCTGCAGTTATAATTCTTTGCAATATATTTCAGCAAAGCGGATTTCCCCGAACCTACGCCGCCCGTAATTCCAATCACTTTCATATTTATTACCCGCTATTTTGCTTCGTACCAGTCATTGCCTTCGTGCAGGTCAATTTCCAGTCCCACCGAAAATTCTGCCACATGGCTCATTTCCTCTTCCAGAATTCTACGCACCTGCGCCGCCTCTTCCTGTCGGGTCTCAATCAGCAATTCATCATGTACCTGAAGGATCAGCCTTGACTTCAGTCCTTCCTTCTTCAATCTTTGATGAACTCTGATCATAGCAATTTTGATCACATCCGCTGCCGTCCCCTGTATCGGTGAATTCATGGCAACTCTTTCTCCGAAGGAGCGTTGCATAAAATTACTGGAGGACAGCTCCGGTACCGGTCTTCTCCTTCCAAACAAGGTCGTTACATAGCCTTTTTCCTTTGCATCGGATACAGACTTGTCCAGAAAGTTCTTTACTCCCGGATAGGTTGCAAAATACTGCTCTATATATTCCGCCGCTTCCTTTCTTGTAATACTCAGGTCCTGACTTAACCCAAAAGAACTAATTCCATATACAATACCAAAGTTTACTGCCTTGGCATTGCGGCGCTGTAAATCGGTAACTTCTTCAAACGGAATATGAAATACCTGAGATGCGGTAATTCTGTGTATATCTGCGTGCATCCGATATGCATCAATCAGCTGCTCATCTCCGGACATATGTGCAAGAAGTCTTAATTCAATCTGAGAATAATCTGCATCTGTAAAAATACATCCCTCTTTTGGAACAAATACCTTTCTGATTTTTCTTCCCAGCTCCATACGCATGGGAATGTTCTGCAAATTAGGATCAGTGGAGCTGATGCGCCCTGTTGCAGTAATGGTCTGGTTAAAGGTAGAATGAATGCGATTATCCTTTCCAATGAAAGCCGACAGTCCTTCCGCATAGGTAGACTTTAACTTTGCAAGGCCACGATACTCCAGTACATCTGCCACAATAGGATATTTTTCTGCCATTTTTTCCAATACATCTGCGGCAGTAGAATAACCGTTCTTTGTCTTTTTTCCACCGGGAAGCGCCAGCTTTTCAAACAAAATTTCTCCCAGCTGCTTAGGTGAATTAATATTAAATTCCGTACCTGCTTCCTCGTAAATTTTCTGCTCAAGCTCACCGATTCGTCCCGTGAGTGCTGCGCCATAGGCTTTCAATTCTTCCGGCTTAACCAAAATCCCTTCTTTTTCCATATCGTAAAGCACATAGGTAAGGGGCATCTCAATTTCCTTCATCAGATTACCCATACCTGATTCCTCAAGCTTTTCTGAAAGTACCGGTTCCGCTTTCATACTTACATAAGCAAGGAAACAGGCGTATTCTGTAAATTCCTCCGGTTTTTCTTGAAGGGCGGCGGCATAAGTAAGCTTTCCAAAACGCTGCGAGCGTTCCGGTATCATCAGCCCTAAATGCTCATTTGCCACGTCCTCAAGGGTATAGTCATTCTTCAACGGATTCAAAAGATAAGCTGCAAGAATGACATCAAAAAACCTTTCTGTCTCATCACATGAAAGATAGTCATAAGTGTTTTTTATATTGCCGCATGCAAGTTTGCCTTTTTTAGCAAGCTGCGCCATCTTATCTTTCAGGTATTCTTTGGTAATAAAGCCACTGCATTGTATAAAACTACAGCTTCCGTCCGGAAATGCAATCGAAATTCCCGCCAGTTCCTGATCGACTGTTTTTTCCTGAAGCAGAGCAAACCCAATCCGCTCTCCAAGGGATAAGGCTTTTGAAAAAATCTCTTCTGCCTGAGCAAGCTCTTTTGTCATTTCAAATTTCGAGGTAATCTCATCGTTGGAAACACCTTTTTCAAAGCGTGACAAAAGATTTTTAAACTCCAGCTGTTTAAAAATCACATATGCTTCTTCTGTATAAAAGTCTCTGACTCTGGCAGTCTCAAAAGAAAACTCTATAGGACTGTTTACATTGATGGTTGCCAGCGTTTTACTTAAATCAGCCAGATCCTGATGTTCTCTTAAGGACTCGCGGACTGCCTTTTTGGAAATCTCCTCCAGATGAACATAGATATTTTCCAGTGAACCAAACTGTACCATCAACTCTGTTGCTGTTTTTTCTCCCACCTTTGGGACGCCGGGAATGTTATCCGCAGTATCCCCCATCAGTGCCTTCAAATCAATGAACTGAATAGGATTCACATGATACTTTGCTTCCACATCAGCTGCATAATAGTCTTCTATCTCCGTCTTTCCCCCTCTTGTCTTGGGGATTCTGATTTTAATCCGGTCTGTAGCAACCTGTAGAAGATCCCGGTCTCCTGAAACCAGTGAAACTGCCATTCCGTCACGCTCTGCTCTTTTGGCAATCGTCCCCAGAATGTCATCTGCTTCCAGCCCTGCCTGCTCCATAATTTGGATTCCCATGGCAAGAAGCACTTTCTTCATTACCGGAACCTGCTCACGCAGCTCCTCCGGCATGGGTTTTCTGGTTCCTTTATATTCCTTGTAGATTTCATGGCGGAAGGTGGGGGCTTTTACATCAAAGGCAACCATAAGGTAGTCCGGCTGCTCCTCCTCCATAATCTTAAACAAAATATTTAGGAATCCGTATACTGCATTGGTATGAAGTCCGGCACTGTTACTTAAATCCGGCACTCCGTAAAATGCTCTGTTCAAAATACTGTGTCCATCTATTAAAACAAGTTTTTCCATGCTAATCCTCATTTCTGTGCACGTTCTTTACCTATAAAGACAAATCTAAAAGAAAACTAACAATGCAATCAAGGTAATTAATGCAACCCCGACCAATCCCTCAAGCGCATACAACAGCCACTGCATACTTTCACGCCATTTTAAAATATGCTCTGTTTCTTCTATTCTTGCTTTTAATTCGTTCTGAAGGTCAAACACATTGCCTGACTCCAATCTTGCCATTCCTTCAAGGACCAAAAACTGGATAGACAGCTCTTCCCTGCATTCTTCGCATTTGTCCACATGCTCCATAAATTCTCGTAAATCATCTGTATCCAGCTCATCCTTCAGAAATAAAGGAATTAATTTTTCTGCCTCTTTACATGTCATAACAGTTCCTCACTGTAATGCCTCTGTTAAATACTTACTCTAATAAATATACACTAAAACTACTTTAAAGTAAATCATTAAAGGGTCGCCATATAGTATGCCTCCAGCTTTTCTCTGCTCTCAATAAAATATTTGTTCAGCTTCGGGTCAAACTGCTTTCCCATACCATCTTCAATAATTGCATACGCTTCATCAAAAGACATTCTTTCCTTATAGCACCGCTTGCTTACCAGTGCATCATACACATCAGCGATTGCCATTATTCTTGCTTCCAGAGGTATTTCCTCTCCGGCAAGATGCTCGGGATATCCTGATCCATCCCACCTTTCATGGTGATAATGTGCAACATTCTCTGCTATTTTCCTAAACTCAGAATCATTAATTCCATCTGTAACTGTTCTTACGATATCAGCACCTTTCGCAGCATGCTGCTTCATCTGTTCAAATTCTTCAGGCGTAAAGCGGCCCGGTTTTCTCAAAATTGCATCATCAACCGCTATTTTCCCAAGATCGTGCATAGGTGCAGCCTTAATCACATTATTGCAGAACTCCTGCGTAACCTGAAAAACATTATCCTTTCGCATTTCTTCAATTAATATACGTATCCCATGACTGGTTCGTTTAATATGACCACCTGTGGAATTATCACGGTTTCCAACCATATCGGCCATTCCAAGGATCATTTTATCCTGCATTGCCTGAATATGTTCTATTTTTTCCGATACTTCCTTTTCCAATTCAGTATTATAGTTATTTAAAAGCTCAATATACCGCTGCTGTCTGGTGTCATCAATAATAGTAATCTGATATCCCTGCTTCTTCCTTCTGTCATACAGATACTCAATGCTGATTTTATAGTGCCTGTCCTCCCTTTGATAATTGATTTCCTTCGTTATGCCATCCTGATCTAACTGTTCAAACCAGCTATAGAACTTTCTAAAAGCTTCACATTCCCTGCTAAGCACCCGATCTACTCTCAAATTGCAAAGTTCCGGAATATATTGTTCTGCTGTAACATTACATGCCAAAAATCTTTTTTTATTATCAAAGGAAATATATCCATAATCCCCCCGCCGCACAATGGCATCTACCACTGTTTCACTGATATCATACAGACAGAGCCGATCTGCTAAAATAAGGAAAAGGATTTGAGCAATCACATACATCACAGGAGTCAGTTCAATCGTATTGGAAATAAAACTGCCAAAAAAATATCCGCTGACGGAAATAATTTCAGCCGCAACTAAGATATAAATACTTCTAATTGAAACATTACGTTTTTTCTTTAATGCGTAAAGCAACACGCCCAAGCCGACCAGTGAGCAGGAATACAGCACAACATGAAGCATAATGTGCATCGGGCCATATTCTTTTGATAAGACAGCCGTTCCATTCACGATTTGAAATTCAACGCTTCGATAATAAATCGGACTGTATCCGATACTCAAAACTCCCAGATAAAGTAATGCACTTATTAAGGATGCCGCCATTGTAATGATCTTTGTTATTTTGATTCCACAAAAATTAATAATGTTCAGGCTCATAATTAATGGAAGGAAACATGCACCCACATAAATAATCTTTTTTGCAAGAATTGCTTCCTCAAGCCCTGTAGACATGGACATAAGTACATATCCTAAATTGGAAATCGGAATAAGCGTATAGATGAGTGTATAATACACATCAACATGCTCATGCCAGATACATATAAAAGCAAATGTACAAATCAGGGAACAAATAAAAGTAAATACATAATATCCCGTTACCATAAAGCCTCCTCTTTCGTCAAAAAACAATTAATACAAAAGAAACACAGTAAATTCCTACTGTGTTTCCTTTAAATATTTAAATTATAATGCCGGCGATGGGACTTGAACCCATACGTGGTTGCCCACAACAGATTTTGAGTCTGCCTCGTCTGCCATTCCGACACGCCGGCGTATATTTCTGTACTTAACAGCCGAATATTATAATAGCATATCCGGCTGTTATTGACAAGTTTTTTTATTTAAAATTCTATTTTATTATAAATTGGCAGACAATCCAGAGTGGCAAAATAATCTCTGGGGGTTTCTGCCCTTCTGATCAGTTCCACTTTTCCATCTTCTTTGAGCAAAAGCTCTGCCGACTTAAGTTTACCGTTATAATTGTATCCCATTGCATATCCGTGGGCCCCGGTATCATGAATAACCAGATAATCTCCCATTTCTATCTCAGGAAGCATTCTGTCTATTGCAAATTTATCATTATTTTCACACAGGGAACCTGTTACATCATACATATGATTGCAGGGAGCATCTTCCTTTCCTAAAACTGTAATGTGATGATAAGCACCATACATTGCAGGGCGCATCAGATTCACTGCACAGGCATCCACACCAATATATTCTTTATGAGTATGCTTTTCATGAATCGCCTTCGTTACCAGCTGTCCATAAGGTCCCATCATGAAGCGTCCCATTTCCGTATAAATAGCAACGTCTCCCATTCCTGCCGGAACAAGAACTTCTTCATAAACCTTGCGAACACCTTCTCCGATTGCCCTGATATCATTGGATTCCTGATCCGGCTTATAGGGAATTCCCACACCACCCGAAAGATTAATAAACTTAATATCTGCACCGGTTTCCTTTTCAAGCTTTACCGCCAGTTCAAACAATTCTTTGGCAAGAAGCGGATAATATTCATTAGTTACCGTATTGCTTGCAAGAAATGCATGAATACCAAAGTTCTTAACTCCCTTTTCCTTCAAAATGCGGTAGCCTTCAAACATCTGCTCTGTAGTAAATCCATATTTGGCATCGCCCGGATTATCCATAATGCCGTTGCTCATTTTAAATACACCGCCCGGATTATAACGACAGCTCATGGTCTCAGGAAGCTTACCTAAAATATTTTCCACAAACTCAATGTGGGTAATATCATCCAGGTTAATGATTGCCCCAATCTTAGCTGCATAAGCATATTCCTCCGCAGGTGTATCGTTAGATGAAAACATGATGTCTTCGCCCTTTACCCCCATAGCTTTGCTGAGCATCAACTCTGTCATGGATGAACAATCACATCCGCAGCCATATTCTCTTAAAATCTGAATCAAACAGGGATTAGGCGTTGCTTTAACTGCGAAATATTCCTTGAAGCCCGGATTCCATGCAAAAGCTTCCTTAACTGCCTTTGCGTTTTCCCGAATGCCCTTCTCATCATATAAATGAAACGGTGTAGGATATGTCTTTGTAATCTCCTCTGCCTTTTCTCTGGTTATAAATGGTACTTTATTCATTTATTTCTCCTCCTTGTAACTGTATCAGTTTTATTTCATTTCTTAATGTTTCTTTAAAAACACTGATAAAATTTTTCTGTCCTGTATAAAGACAGGTGTCATCCTTGCTTCCGGTCACTTCACCCGTAAGTGCAAATTCAGAGTCAATAATCATTCTGATATTATTTTCTCTGGAACACCCTGTATAACAGATACTTTCTTTTTGAAGTACAGACTCCTCTTCTGTTTCATCTGTAATCAACACCAGCTTGATTCCTTTTTGAAGGGCTTCTAAAAATTCGTCCTGCAGGGCTTTAATTACTGTCCACGAAGCGGAAAAGTAAATTCTTTTTTCAGCTTCCTTAATCATATTAATAACCTTATCCCAGATATTCTTACTTCCGGTAATTGTAATATATCCGATTTCCTGCCGTTTCAGAGAGGGAATATGCTCTATCAGGTATGTCTTTTCCCTGTTCAGGCTTCGGATTTTATTTTCGCAGAACTCCTCTATGGGAACCGCTACATACTTGCTTGCATTTCCTTCCACCAGATAAGCAGCTCCCTTGTCTGCCAGCGCAGAAAGTCCACCGTAAACATTCGATCGTGATATTCCGGTAAGCTTGGCAACCTCATATCCGGTCAGTTCTCCATTCTGATAAAGGCAGAAATAAATATTTGCTTCCTGTCTGGTAAGCCCGAACATCCCAAGCCTTTCAAATAATGCATTCTCCTCCATATATGCTCCCTATCTATACAAACAGCAACTGCCTCTTTGCCATATGGACTTATGAGCCTTATGATACAAAAGCAGCATTGCATTAGTGGTTCTTTGTAGGAACACTATAACGCAATGCTGTTACTTTGTCAACTGTTAATATTTTCAATCTGCCAATCAATGGGCTCGATTCCGTTATTTTCTAAGAATTCATTTGTTTTACTGAAATGCCTGCATCCAAAAAATCCTCTGTATGCAGATAACGGGCTTGGATGTGGTGCCTTCAAAATCAAGTGCTTAGGATTTGTAAGCATCGGAATTTTACTCTGTGCCGGCTTTCCCCAAAGCAGATATACAATTGGTCTGTCCTGAGCATTGACCGCCTGAATTATGGCATCCGTAAACTGTTCCCAGCCTTTTCCCTGATGTGACCCCGCCTGATGCGCCCGCACTGTTAATACGGTATTCAGCATCAAAACTCCCTGATCTGCCCATTTCTTAAGGTATCCGTTATCCGGAATATAACACCCTAAATCCTCCTGAAGCTCTTTATAAATATTTTGTAATGACGGCGGTATTTCCGGTTGGTCAGGAAGGACAGAAAAACATAGCCCGTGAGCCTGATGCTCCCCATGATAAGGGTCCTGCCCTAATATCAGCACCTTGACCTTACTTAAAGGTGTGAAATGAAAAGCATTAAAAATATCATCTGCCGGAGGATAAATTACATGCGTATTATACTCCCGCCTCACAAACTGGTATAGTTCCCTATAATAGGGTTTCTTAAACTCATCCTGAATGTATTCCAGCCAGTCATTATCAATCATTGCCATAGCTTTATCCTTCTTTCCTTTTGGCGTTTACAAGCGGACTGATACACCCCTGTCACGAAGGTACTCCTTTAGCTCTCTGATTTCCAACTCCTTATAGTGGAACAGGGACGCTGCCAATACAGCCTCTGCCTTTCCTTCCTCCAATGCCTCATAGAAGTGTTCCTTCGTTCCTGCACCACCTGATGCGATCACAGGAACTGAAACGTTTTCTGCTACCATTTTCGTAAGTTCAATATCATATCCAGCCTTGGTGCCGTCACAATCCATACTGGTAAGAAGAATTTCTCCTGCGCCAAGCCGATCAGCCTTCATTGCCCACTCTACCGCATCAATTCCCATATCAACACGGCCGCCGTTTTTAAAAATATTCCATCCCTTTCCGTCTGCTCTTCTTTTGGCGTCTATGGCAACAACCACACACTGACTCCCAAATTTATCTGCTGCTTCGCTAATCAGATTAGGATTCATGATAGCCGCTGAATTAACAGCCACCTTATCTGCTCCTTCTCTTAATATCATCTTAAAATCGTCTACAGTTCTGATGCCTCCCCCTACTGTAAATGGGATGAATACAGTTTCTGCAACTCTTCTTACCATATCTGCCTTAATGCTTCTGGCGTCCGAAGAAGCTGTTATATCAAGAAAGACCAGTTCATCTGCTCCTGCCTTGTCATATTCTCTTCCCACTTCTACCGGGTCACCGGCATCTCGCAGATTCACAAAATTAGTTCCCTTTACTACTCTCCCGTTGTTTACATCCAGACAAGGGATAATTCTTTTGGTATGCATCTTCTATTCCTCCATCAAGCCATTCTATCTCGGTAAATCTGTCCTTTATGCTCTATCGATACTTATAAAATTTTTGAGTATTGTAAGCCCAACCTCCGAGCTCTTTTCCGGATGAAACTGACAGGCGAAAATATTATCCTTTTCCACAGATGCATGAATCAATGTGCCATACTCAGTAGTTGCTGTCACAATGCGTTCATCCTTAGCTTTCAGATAATAGGAATGGACAAAATAAACATACGCGTCTTCCGATATTCCCTGAAACAGTCTTCCATGATTAGGAAATTTCAAAGAATTCCATCCTATATGAGGAATCTTTAGTCCATATTCATCCGGTATTCTTACAATTTCACCGGACAGCAGTCCTAACCCCTTTACTCCTTCGCTCTCGTCACTTCTCTCAAACAAAAGCTGTAGTCCCAGGCAAATTCCCAAAAATGGAATTCCCCGCTCTACCACTTCATGAATCACTTCTTCCAAACCATAAGCACGGATTTTACCCATTGCATCTCCAAACGAGCCTACCCCCGGCAAAATCACATGATCTGCACTTAAAATTTTCTCACGGTCTCTTGTGATAACAGCTTCTTCCCCCAAAGAAAGAAGAGCCTTCTCAACACTTTTGATGTTTCCTGCATCATAATCAATGATTGCTGTCATATTTGTATGCTCCTGTCAATAACTGATAAATTCCTCTTCCTCAGGCAAAACATCCTGAGGTGGAAGAGGTTTCTCTGTTTTCTCTTCCCCGGGCATTAAAAATTCCGTTCCATTAATTACTGAAGCCAGCTTCCTTGTATATGTCTCATTATCATATGTATTAATTTCAGCTGCATCTTCGGGCGAAATACCATAGTTTTCCTGAAGCAGGCTGCAAATTTTCTGGTAAATTGCATCCACCTCATTTCTTCCCCCGTACTCATCCACTCCCGAAAGTTCCTGATAACAAACAACTCCCTGTATCAGTGCATCGAGTGCTTCCAATTCTCTGTTTAAAGAAAGATTATTTTGATAAGCGTTCAACTTTCTTTCAATGGTAAGCACAGTCTTTACCCGATTAAAAATAATTGAATCACTGCTATTTAACTTCTTATCATAAAGCAGTTTATAAGTTGTCTCATAGTTTCCTTCATAAAAAGCCCTTCTGGCATTTTTCTTATCTGCAAATTCCGGCAAGAAGATACTTAACACCAAAATGCCTGCAATTAATGTTGCACAGGCCGCCACCAGCAGCATTAAATTTTTTCTGCTTAATACTTTTACCGGCTTTTCCTTAATCTTTTCCTTAGGAGGCTTTTCTTTCTTTTTCTTTTCCTTCTTTTTTTTCTTTTTGCCGCCCTCTTCGATGTCTTCCTCTAAACCTTCCTCGCCTTCCTTGCTCTGTTCCTCATTGCCTCCCTTTTTTTTGCCTGACTTTTTCTTATCTGCTTTTTTCTTTTTCTTTTCTTGTTTCTGTGCCTTTTTCCGGTCTTCCTCATCAAGTTCTCTTAAAATTTCTTCATTTTCAGTTTCAAAAGCTGCTAATTCTTCATCTTCCTGCGTAAGCAGCGTAATCATTCTTGAAAAGAAACCGGGCTTTTTATCCTTTTGTTTTTCTTCTATAATTCCGTCAATGGGAGAAATATCTTCCACGGAATTTTCATTTTCTGCACTGATACTATTTTTCTTTTTGCCAAATAACTTTTTTTTCGGGGACTTTTCCTTTTTCTTTCTCTTGCTTTTACCTTCTTCAGAATTCTTCCCGCTTCCTTCTGCAGCCTCCTGATTTTCCCATTGATTCTCTTCTGCAAAAATGTCAAAAGCATCATTGTTACCTGAATTACTGCTATCGTCAGAAATATCTTTTACATTTTCAAGCAATGCCAGCATATCGTCTTCAACTGCTTCGTTACTATCTGCCTTTTTTAACAAGCCATTGATTTCTGCCAAATCAGCATCAGTATTATCCATATGATCAATCAGCTCTGTAACATCCATATTGTCAAAATCAGACACTGTACGTTCTTCTTTTTCTGCCTCTTTCTGCTCCTCTTTTGCCTGTGCATCCGCCTCCGCTAAAAGTGCTTCCAGACTGTTCTGCCAATCGTCATCTTCCGATACATATTCCGCTGTTTTTTCTTCATCCGGCATTTCTTCTTCCGTTTCTTTCTCCGGTTCTTCTTCTACTATCTCTTCCTTATTATCTTCTTCCTCTTGTTCTTCTACTATCTCTTTCTTGCTCTCTTCTTCCCACAGTTTTTCTTCTGTTATCTCTTTCTTATTTTCTTCATCCCATGGTTCTTCTTCTATTATCTCTTTCTTATTTTCTTCATCCCACAGTTCTTCTGCTATCTCTTTCTTACTCTCGTCTTCTGCCGGCATTTCTTCTTCCATTATGATTCCGGCAGGAGTTATCTCGTCTTCTATTTCCTCAATCATATGTTGTGCATGATCATTTTTTTCAATTTCATCCAGCATATCTGCCAGATCCTCTGACGTCACAGAAAAAGGGTCTGTAGTATTGCTGTTCTTAGTTACCCCACGCATAACTTCTTCCATTGTTCTGGGCTGCTGTTCACTTTCATTTAATGATTTTAACAAATTATCAAGATATTCTTCATCAGTAGCCATATTTCATCCTCTGCTTTCGTCATATACTCTTCTGTGGCACTATTTGCTCTTTAGTTTACCATACTAAAATGCTTTAGACAATTCTCTTATAAAATCTTCAGGCCTTTGGCATATGCCGTAACTTTTTTCCTTAATTTCTTCCGTAATCTGATATAACCGGCTATGAACCCTGAAAAGTTCTGCTTTATTATTAAAAAAAGTGATTTTTTCAAATGGCCATCTGATTACAGTTGGATACTTCATTCCCGCTCCTATTTCCAATAGACAAACATCCTTGTTAACTGTTCCTTGGAGCCATTTTTTATATATATTCCACTGCTCTAAATATCCTTCTTCCACATAATTTTCTGCATCTACATTATTAAACACCATAGGCTTTCCGCAAACAGGACACAACGGCTGCGATAATGTACTTATCTCTTTTGTACCATTCATACATTCTTTGACTTCCTCAAGAAGATTTTCTGGAACATTGATCAGGTCAGTGTTACATTTAACACTACATTGAAGCTTTCTGTAGCCTCCACATGGCTCAACAATCCGATCCATGTTAAATCCACTTTCACGAATCACTCCATCCTTGCAAATAGATACTATAAAATAATTTTTCTTTTCCAGACATTTTGCAAGCAAACGATAAATCTCTCGTTTTTCTTCTTTTACTTCCTCAATAAGAAGTTTCTCAGCAAAGGGGAAAAGCCATGCTTTATCCGGCTCTTCAGTAAATTTTCTATACTTCTCATTTCCTATTATTATATTATGCAGGTCAAGCTCTTCGCCAATGCCGACCAAAACCAAATCTGCCTTGTTTATTTTCTCAACTATGTGTTCAATTGCTATACTCATATCTCAATAAAATCCTTTTGTCCTTCTCCGTCATGTTTAAAATAAGAGCCGGAATCTCTTCCGGCTCTCTTCAACTAAATTGTAAGAATTTTTAATTATTTATTACCTACCAGTTGATCAATAACTCTTACAAGATTTCCTATTTCCGGCTTTGACAGCTGTGCATCGGCTCCTAAAGAATCACCTTTTCTTTTCATCTCCTCATTTACTAATGAAGAGAAAATAATTACAGGAATATCTTTGGTAGCCTCATCTTCCTTAACCAATCTGGTCAGTCTGTGTCCATCCATAATAGGCATCTCAATATCAGTAATTATACACTGAACATTCTGCTTTAATGTACCTTTCTTTTTACAATCCATAATAATATCATAAGCTTCCTGTCCATTACATGTATGTATTAAATTAGCATAGCCTGCCTGCCTCAAAGAATCTACAATCAAACGATTCAAAAGAACTGAATCCTCAGCAATCAAAATTGGCACATCGCTTCTGCTTCTTACGCCCATTTCATCAATTTCACTTGTTTTTAGCCCAGTCTCCGGATTAATATCTGCCACAATTTTTTCAAAGTCAAGAATAATAATCAGGCGATTATCCAATTTAACAATACCTGTTGAAATACTCTCTTCTGCACTGGATACCGTAGCACCCGGTTTGATGATATTTTCCCATGAAACTCTATGAATTCCTCTAACAGCATCAACATGAAAAGCAATATCAAGCTTATTGAAGTTTGTAATGATAAATAAACCGCCTTCCTTAGAAACACCTCTCTGCAGACAATTTTTAAGATCAATTGCCGTAATCATTGTATCCCTTGGCATAAAAATGCCTTCAATACTTGGATGTGAATTTGGTACTGGTGTAACCGGCTGATACGGAGTAATTTCCTTAATCTTAGCTACGTTAATTCCATAAGCATTCCCATCCAATACAAATTCTAATACTTCTAACTCATTTGTTCCATTCTCAAGAAGAATCTTTGTGTCCATCTCTTTCACCTCATTTTTTTCAGGTTGATACCCTCATTTACCTTCTATAGAATTATAACATACATCTTTCGTTCAAACAATAAAAAAAAGCAGTTTTAACTGCTTTTTCTCTGTCATACCTTCAAAACCGAACACCAAGCATTGGTATCTGACACCTTACTCTTTCTATTTTACGCATGCGGTTATCTCAAGCACTTCGTGCTTTCGATATCATCTGTCGCCAGATGTCTGTCCGTATCCAGAAGTTTTCCCTCCTGCTAGCAGTCCTCAAACTTCTGTATCCGTACATCCGCATTGCCTGTCACTTGGTTAAGCTTTCGGTCGATTAGTATCTGTCAGCTGAACACATTGCTGTGCTTACACCCCAGACCTATCTACCTCGTAGTCTTCAAGGGACCTTCATCTTTCGATTCGGATATCTCATCTTGAGGGGGGCTTCACGCTTAG